>JANPNB010000439.1:0-2431 GCA_031427275.1 Alphaproteobacteria bacterium
CTATGCGTCCGGGGTCTTCTGGACGCTCGGTTATGACACCATCTATGCGGTGCAAGACCTGGAGGATGACGCCCTGGCCGGGGTGAAATCCTCGGCCCTGCGGCTGGGAGCTGCTGCGCCCAAGGCCGTGCTCGGCTTCTATGTGATCGCCTTCGTCCTGGCCCTCACCGCCGCCTGGACCGCCAAGCTCGGCCCTCTGTTTATCCCCCCTGCCGCCCTATTCGGCCTCCACCTCTCGCGTCAGGCCGCAGCCCTGGACGTCACTGACGGGGCAGATGCTCTCAAACTCTTCAAGTCCAACACGCTCGCCGGAGCTTTGCTGGTTCTGGCGCTGATCGGCGGAATGTGGAAGGGTTAGGGACGAAGCAAACTGCCAATGAGGACGCCCCATGAGCGAAGCCAAGATCCCCACGGTCATGGACCTCACGCCGTTCAATCCGGAGTTCCAGGCCAATCCTCACGCCCTGCTGGATAGCCTGCGCGAGCAATGCCCGGTGCGCCACGACCCAGGCTCGGGCAGCATACTGATCAGCAACTATGCCGATGTGCGCGGTATCGTCACCGATCTGAATATGTGGCGCGACCCCTTGCTGGCAGAACCCGGCGCGGTGATGCAGCGACGCTTTGCCGACAACCTTATCGAGGGCGTGCCGCGCTCGGAATCCACCAGCATGCTGATGCTCGACAATCCCGACCATGCCCGGGTGCGCGGCCCGCTGATGCAGGCTTTCTATGCCCGGGTCGCCAAGTGCCGCACCCAGGTCGAGCAGGTGGTCGATGCCAATCTCGAGAAGCTGGAGGGCCGCGCCACCTTTGACCTGATGGCGGAGTTCTGCATACCTGTGCCCATCGACGTTATCGCCGTGATCCTGGGTGTCGATCACGACCGGCTGGTAGAGTTTCGCGACTGGTCCGAAGGCAGCATCCAGGGCCTCAACCCTTTCCGCACGGCGGCCCAGACCGCGCACATGGAGCGATCCAGTGAGTCGCTGAAGACCTACTTCTTGGCCACCATCGCCGCCCGCCGCGCCGCGCCGCGCGACGACCTGATCAGCGACATGACTAAGCTTCAGGCCCAGGGTGCTGACCTCAGCGATGAAGAGCTGCGGATCAATCTCGGTGCGCTCTTGGTCGGTGGAAACCTGACCACCACCGACCTGATCGGCAATGCGGTACGGCTGCTGCTGACCCACCCGGAGGAATTGGCCAAGTTCCGCGCTGACCCTGGCCTGGTCAAAACCCTGGTCGAAGAAACCCTGCGCTACGAACCGCCCGTAGACTTCACCGGCCGGGTCGCCTCACGAGACATGGAGGTTTCCGGCTGCCCGGTGAAGCAGACCCAGTCCATGCTGCTGATGTTGCGCGGAGCCAATCGCGACCCTGCGGCCTTCCCTGAGCCTCACAGGTTCGACATCAGTCGCAAGGGCGCGCCGCACATGGCGTTTGGCGGCGGGGCCCACATCTGCATCGGTGCCCCCTTGGCGCGGCTCGAGGCCCAAGTGGCCCTCACCAGGCTCTTCGCCCGTTTCCCCACCCTGCGCCTCGCCGACCCCGACGTTCCAGCCGTCTGGCGCACCCTGCCCTTCTTCCGAGGCTTAGAGCACCTAAACCTCGCCGTTTGACCAAATCTAGACTATGATCAATCCATGTCCGCCGCTGCCCGCGTTGATCCCAAGAGCTATTTCACCCCAGAGCAGTGGGCTCCCTTGGCTGCGCGCTCGTCTTGGAAAGGCTTGGCGCTCATAGTCCATGCTTGGCTGGTGATCCTGGCCGCCGGAGCCATGGCCATCGTCTGGCCCCTGACCCTGCCTATCGCCTGGGTGATCATCGGCGGCCGGCAGTTGGGCTTGGCCATCCTGATGCACGACGCTGCCCATGGGGCCTTGCACAGCGACAACAAAATCAATGACTGGGCCGGCGAATGGCTAACGGGCGGGGGCCTGGTCCGTTACCGCACCTATCACCTTGGCCACCACAAGTACGCACAACAGGGCGAGGACCCAGACCTTGGTCTCTCCGCGCCCTTTCCCATCACGCCGCTTTCGCTACGCCGCAAGGTCATCCGCGACCTGACGGGTCAGACCGGGTTTAAGCTGCGGTTCGGGGATCTTCAGGCCCGGCTGCGCGCCCGCAAGCCTGGCGAGCCTTTACTGCCGATCCTCATCGAAGAACTCCGCCGCAAGCGCCGCTGGCTGCTGGGTGGCCTGGCCATCACCGCCATCGCTGCACCCTTCGGGGCCTGGTGGGCCTGGCCGGTGCTGTGGGTTTTGCCGCAACTGACCTGGTTCCAGCTGATCACTCGCATGCGCAACATTGCCGAGCACGCCTGCATCGCTAAAGATGAGCCCGATCCCCTGCGCCATGCACGCACCACCTATGCCAACCTGATAGCCCGGGCGACGCTGGCCCCCTACTATGTGAACTATCACTG
>JANPNB010000440.1:0-1564 GCA_031427275.1 Alphaproteobacteria bacterium
GGCGTCAGCAACGATCTCGGCGCGATGCTCTCGCATCGACAAATAGATCAGGATCCCGGTGCGGCCATGGGTGCGGCGTTCTGCGCCCACCTTGAAGCAGGTGACAGCGCGGGCGCGGACCCGGGCGGATTTTATAATGCCGGGGATGAGGAAGAATTTGAGTGGCTGCCACAGCTGGAGCAGCAGCACAGCGATGAATTTGAGGATTGCCACGCTGGCGGCCAGCGAGAAGATCCCCCGGGCGGTCCATTCGCTGCCCCAGTCACCCAGTAGCCGGTCATAGAGGCCAAGGGTGAAGTTGGGCAGCAACGACAGCACGGTCAGGGCGGTGAAGGCGGCGAGCGCGGCCCAGGCCAGCGCGATATCGGCATAGCCATCGGAGCGATCGGTGAGAATTGTGACGATCTCTCCTGCGCTGTTTCCTTCCGCAGCCGAAACGACCGCAGAGACGCGGGCGTGGTCCGCCTCGCTCAGCAGGATTGGTCGCGACCCAGCCATCACCACCCCCCCGAAGCGCCGCCGCCGCCTGACATGCCGCCGCCAAAGCCACCAAAGCCGCCTCCGCCATCGCCGCCAAATCCGCCGCCAAATCCTCCTCCTCCGCCGCGCCCGTCAGACATGTGGTGGAGCACTTCGCTCACCCCCCACAAGACAATGCCCGGATCGATCCCGCTGCGCCGCGCGCCGTGACGGCGCCGACCGAACATCAGCATGAAAAACAGGATCATCATGATCCAGATCGCAACGCTTCCAATTCCAGCCTTTTCAGTACCTCCGCTCTGGGCTTTGGCGGCTGCCGCAGCTTCTGCGACAGCTTTTGCTTCTGCTGGCGTGCGGTCAAGTTGGACGATCAGTGCTTCGACACCGGCACTGATTCCGCCCGCCATGTCTCCCTGCTTGAAACGCGGGGTGATGTCATTGCGGATGATCCGTCCGGACAGTGCGTCGGTGACATATTGATGAAGGCCATAGCCCACTTCGATCCGCATTTTCCGCTCGGTCGGTGCGATCAGCAGCAGCAGTCCCTGGTCGCTCTCCTTGCCGCCAATGCCCCATTGCTCGAACAAGCGGACGGAATACATCTCGATGGTTTCGCCATCGAGCGACGCCACTGTGGCAACAATCACCGCACGGCCGGTGCGGGCATTATATTCGCGAAGTCGGGCATCCAGCGCCGCTTCCTCAGTATCGGGTATAATCCCTGCCTGATCCAGCACGGGTCCGTCCGGGGCTGGCGGATAAGCGGCATGGGCTGGCGCTCCGACAAACGTCAGAAGCGCCAGGAACCATACTAAGAGGAGCCGCATGGGCCTTGCCCCGTTCTATCCCACTCTAATTGCCTGCCGCGGCTGCTGGCGGGGGTGTGGCGGCGTTGTCATTGGCAACCGGCGCGGCCGGAGCAGGTGTCTTCATGTCGAAGTTGACCTTGGGCGCGCTGGCTGCGCCGGCATCAGCCTTGAACGAAATCATCGGTTTGGCCCCATAGATCACCTTGGCAGCAATCGTATCGGGGAAAGTGCGGATCGTGGTGTTGTAGCTCTGCACTGCCTCATTGTAACGGACG
>JANPNB010000441.1:0-2503 GCA_031427275.1 Alphaproteobacteria bacterium
CTCCAAGATGACGGCAATGATCCTGTCTCTGCCCTGTGTTGCGCTGGCGGATGAGGCACCGACGCAGGTGGGCGAACTGATCGTGATCGGACGGAGCCGGGGTTATGTTGCGACCGACTCTATCACGGCAACGAAGACCGACACGCCGCTGATCAACGTGCCTCAAAGCATCAGCGTGGTCACCCGAGAGCAAATTGACGACCAAGCGTTCAGCAGCCTGGGCGAAGTTCTGCGCTACGTGCCCGGCACGACAGTTGGTCAGGGCGAGGGCAATCGAGATCAGATCACGCTGCGGGGGCAGAACACCACGGCAGACTTTTTCCTAGATGGGGTTCGTGATGACACCCAGTATTATCGCGGGCTCTACAACCTAGACCGCGTGGAAGTGCTTAAGGGGCCCTATGCGCTGATCTTTGGTCGCGGTGGCGGTGGCGGGATCATCAATCGTGTGCAGAAGACCCCGCGTTCAAATGGGTTTTTCGCTAGCACCCGCGCCAGCTTCAACAGTTTCGGAGCCTATGACCTCTCAGCCGACATCAATACGCCAATCAGCGACAATTCGGCCTTTCGCTTCAATGGTATGTACGAAAATCTTCAAGGCCACCGCGACTATTCTGGTGGTCAGCGCTATGCCCTGAATCCCTACCTCGCCATTGATTTCGGCACGGGCTGGCAGGTCGGCATTTCGTATGAGTACGTCAACGATGACCGTGTAGCTGACCGAGGGGTTCCCGCCCTGGCTGGTGTGCCCATTCGAGGTTATCGCGATCAGTTTTTCGGCGTCCCAGGTGTCAATCGAACCACACTTGAAGCCCACATCGCAAAGCTTCGACTTGACGGCACGTTGGCCGAAAACCTCAACTGGTCAACGACCCTGCTCTACGGCGACTACGACAAGTTTTATGCCAACGTCTATGCCAACGGAAGCGCGACGGCACAGGGTGGAACGGTGCCCCTGGCGGCATATTCTGACCCCACGGAGCGGCGGAATCTCCTAATCCAAAGCAACTTGATCTGGGATACTGACCTCGCCGGGATCAGCCAAAAAGTGCTGTTTGGTCTGGAGTATGGAGATCAGGATTCGGCCAATCGCAGGTTCAATGCCACATTGTCTAATGCCACATTCAGCCTCGCCAACCCTGTGTTTCCAACCGTCAGCTTCGGCACGACCAGCCGCAGCACGGTGTCCAACGTCAAAGCGTTATCGGTCTATGTGCAGGATCAAGTGAGCCTTGGTCCGAAGTTCAACCTGGTCGCGGGCCTACGCTATGATCGCTTCGAGATTGAGGGCGTCGATCTTCAGCCCAACCCCGATAGGCCCTTTGGTCGGCGTGATGAGAAGGTGTCGCCGCGGATCGGCCTGATCTACAAACCGCAAGAGAATGTTTCGGTCTATGGCAGTTATAGCCGATCATTTCTGCCCCGCTCCGGCGATCAGTTTCTCACGCTTTCGACCACCCAACAGAACCTGGAGCCAGAATCGTTCATTAATCACGAGATAGGCTTCAAGTGGGACATTCGGCCAAACCTCAACCTGACCGCCGCCGTCTTCAAGCTGGAGCGAGAGAACGCGACCACCCCTGATCCCCTAAATCCGTTGGTGACGATCAATGTCGGAACGACCCAGACAAAGGGGTTTGAAGTCGGCTTGTCCGGGAACCTAAGCGACCAGTGGCAGATCAGCGGCGGCTATGCCTATCAAGACGCGGCCTTGGGCGGCAACCGCTCGGTTCGCCTGGCTCAGGTTCCCAAGCAGCAATTCACGGTGTGGAACCGATATGATGTAAGCGACAAACTTGGAATTGGTCTGGGGCTAATCCACCAGACTCGGCAATTTGCCGCCATTCGGACTTCGTCAGCGACAACGACTTTGCCCTCATTCACGCGGGTTGATGCTGCACTATTCTTCGAAGCGGGAAATGACATTTCAATTCAGTTGAACATCGATAACCTATTGGATGTCGAATATTTCTCCGATGCACACAACAACAACAATATTTCAACCGGAGCGCCGAGAAACGTGAGAGTTTCGGTGGCCAAGAAATTCTAAGCTAAACGCCCCGAGTTTCGGAATGTGGCCGATCTAACTTGGCTTGTCGTTGGGGTGCTGTGGCAAGTCACCTTCAATCTCCCACCAGTCGGCTTTGTCGGCGGTGTGGAAGTGGAAGCCGAGAGTCAGGGCTGTTGGCGCATCCAATGTGCCGGCCCTAAGCCGCACGACGCCGGGGGTATCGGGGCGGCGGCTTAAAATGGGCGAACCGCAGGTCGGGCAGAAGACCCGTTCTTTGCCGGGTGAGCTCTCATAGGCACGCAGGTGGTCTTGGCCGCTGAGCCAAGTCATGCTGCTGGTGGGAACCGGCACATTGGCGGCAAAGGCGGTGCCCTGAGCTTTGCGGCAGTCGGCGCAGTGGCAGAGTTGGACGGGGGGCAGGGGCTCTTGCACCTCAAACCTGACCGCCCCGCAAAGGCATGACCCACTCAGCATCTTGAACCCCGTTTGACG
>JANPNB010000442.1:0-1793 GCA_031427275.1 Alphaproteobacteria bacterium
TTCGCGGGCGCGACGGATGATTGCTGAGGGCAAGTCTGACCCCTTGCAAGCGGCACTGGGATTTGCCCTCTCGCGACCAGAGGCTTCGGCCGTGCTGGTCGGTGTGGCCTCGGTGGGCGAATTGAACGCCGTGATCGCCGCAGCCTCTCGTCCACCCCCTGATCTTGATTGGGACGATATGGCCATCGATGACCCGGTGGCACTCGATCCCCGCGCCTGGGCGGCCGCGTAACGGGCCCACCTGGCGGCGCTCAGAAGGAGCCCGCATCCCCATGATCCTCGCAATTCTCCAAGTTGGCATGGCCTCGCCGCGCCTGCCCGGAAAAGCCCTCGCTATGCTGTGCGGCGAGCCTATGGTCTGGCGACAGATCGAACGGCTGCGCGCGGCGCGAACGCTTTCGAAAATTGTAGTCGCGACCAGCGCCAGTGAGAATGACGACCCCCTGGCGAGCTATCTGGTCGCCCGCGGGCAGGCGGTGTTTCGCGGCGCGGGCCTGAACCTGGGTGAGCGTTTTGCACGCTGCGTCGAAGCCGCCGGTCCCGTTAGCCATGTGGTGCGCGTTAAGGGCGACAGCCCGTTCGTCGATCCTGGCTTGATCGATGAGGCGGTTAGCGCGGCCATGATCAGTGGCGCCGACTACGTCTCCAACCGGGTGACGCGGTCCTATCCGTTGGGCCTAGAGGTCGAGGTCGTGACGGCCCAAGCGCTCTCTCGTTCAGCCCATCAGCCCGCCGAAGCCACAGCGGCTGGCTCCTCGCCATTGGCTGAAATCCGCAACCGACCAGATCGCTATTCTCAAGCTGACCTGCTGGCGATCCGCGATGTGTCGCATCTGGATTGGCGGGTGAAACGTGCGCCTGATCTAGACTTTGCGCGGGGGGTCTACGGGGCACTGCATGCGGCCGATCCCAACTTCGGGATGGAGGCCGTGTTGGGGTTGTTGCAAGGCCGCCAAGACCTGCGCCGCTGGGCAGCTTAGTTTAGAACGCAATCCGCCATGCCCTCGCGGCGGATTGTGCCAGCCGCGGCCCCGATGCGACCCGAGCGGCGTTTGACATAGGGGCCAGGTTTCGCCGCCTTCCACTTCAGCGGGCTGGGCAGGATGGCCGCTAGCCGAGCAGCCTGGGCCGGGCTGAGCTTATCAGCACCCACCCTGAAGTTTTTCAGCGCCGCTGACTCCGCGCCATAGACGCCGGGGCCCCATTCGACGCTGTTGAGGTAGACCTCCATGATCCGTTGCTTGCCCCACAGCCCCTCGATCAACAGGGTGAAGTAGGCCTCCAGACCCTTGCGGACATAGTTTCGGTCGGGCCAGAGGAAGATGTTCTTGGCTGTCTGCTGACTGATGGTCGAACCGCCCCGGACGCGCTTGGAGCCTTCATTGTGGGCCAGCGCCTTTTCCATGGCGGTGAAATCGAAGCCGTGATGTTCGCAGAACTTGGCATCTTCAGCCGCGATGACGGCGCGGGTTAGGGTGGGGGAGATCTGGCCGATCGGCCGCCAGCGGCGGTCGAATCCTTTGCCCTCAAAGGTACGCTGAACCATGAGATAGGTGATGGGCGGCGGCACAAAGCGGTAAATGGAGACCACCAGGATCGGCCCAATCAGGCCAAACACCACGATCAGGACGAAAGCTGCGCGACCAATCCTGGCCAACAAACTAGGGCGATACGTTTTTGGCATGTCCGATTTGGATTAGAGCTTGGCCTAAGCTAGAGCCCGTTGCTCGCGGTGCTTGTCAAGTCGGAGAACCATACATGGATGTCGCCAAAGCCGTTGCCCAGCGCAGTTC
>JANPNB010000443.1:0-2338 GCA_031427275.1 Alphaproteobacteria bacterium
GCCAGTTCGCCCAGGTCGGTCGACGGACCGTCGGCGATGACGTCGCCAGCTGCGATCAAGTCGCCGACGCGCACCAGCGGACGCTGGTTGATGCAGGTCGAGGTATTGGAGCGCTGGAATTTTTGCAGTCGGTAGATATCGACACCGGCTTTGGTTGGGTCGGTTTCTTCGGTGGCGCGCACCACGATCCGCGTCCCGTCGATCTGTTCCACCACACCTTTGCGGCGGGCGACAACCACGGCACCGGAGTCGATGGCGACGATAGCCTCCATGCCGGTGCCAACCAGCGGCGCATCCGATTGGATGAGCGGCACGGCTTGCTTTTGCATGTTCGAGCCCATCAGGGCGCGATTGGCGTCATCGTTTTCCAGGAAGGGGATCAGCGAAGCGGCGACCGAAACCACCTGCTTTGGCGAAACGTCCATCAGATCCACGTCAGCCTTGGGCAACAGGCCCGGCTCGCCGTTGATCCGGCCTGGGACCAATTCATCAACGATCTCGCCGTTGAGGATCTTAATATTGGCCTGGGCGATGACGTGCTTGGCCTCTTCCATGGCCGACATATAGACGACCTCTTCGGTGGTCTTGCCGTCCTTGATCCGCCGATAGGGGCTCTCGATGAAGCCGTACTTATTGACCACGGCGTGGGTGGCCAATGAGTTGATCAGGCCGATGTTCG
The DNA here is from genome assembly GCA_031427275.1 of Alphaproteobacteria bacterium. Lineage (GTDB taxonomy): Bacteria > Pseudomonadota > Alphaproteobacteria > Caulobacterales > Caulobacteraceae > Phenylobacterium. Next base: position 680 of record JANPNB010000443.1, read on the forward strand.
GGCCTTCCGGCGTTTCAATCGGGCAGATACGGCCATAGTGGGTCGGGTGCACGTCGCGGACTTCGAAGCCCGCCCGCTCGCGGGTCAGACCGCCCGGACCCAGCGCCGAGAGACGACGCTTGTGGGTGATTTCCGACAGTGGGTTAGTTTGGTCCATGAACTGCGACAGCTGCGAAGAGCCGAAGAATTCACGTACAGCCGCCGCGGCAGGCTTGGCGTTGATCAGGTCGTGCGGCATGACCGTGTCGATGTCGACGCTGCTCATGCGCTCCTTGATGGCCCGCTCCATACGCAACAGACCAACGCGGTACTGGTTTTCCAGCAACTCGCCCACCGAACGCACCCGGCGATTGCCAAGGTTGTCAATGTCGTCGATTTCGCCACGGCCATCACGCAGACCCACCAGGGTCTTCAGAACCGAGAGAACATCTTCCTTACGCAGGACACGCACATCGTCTGGACAATCCAGCTCCAGGCGCATGTTCATCTTTACGCGACCAACGGCGCTGAGGTCATAGCGCTCACCGTCGAAAAACAGCGACTTGAACATCGCCTCGGCAGCTTCCACGGTCGGCGGCTCGCCTGGGCGCATCACGCGGTAAACGTCAAACAGCGCATCTTCACGGGCCGAGTTCTTGTCCACGCGCAGGGTGTTGCGCATGTAGGCACCCATGGTGACGTCATCGATGTCGAGCACGTCAATGGTGGAGAAACCTTGGGCTTCCAGGGCCGCGATCAGTTCGACGCCCAGCTCATCGCCGGCTTCAACGTAGATTTCGCCGGTTTCCATATTGACCAGGTCCCGGGCCATATAGCGTCCGGTCAGAGCCTCAGGTGCCAGCAACAAGGTCTTCAGACCAGCGTCGGCAAATTTCTTGGCGTTACGTGCCGAGATTTTCACGCCGGCGGGAGCGATCTCTTCGCCGGTGTCGGCGTCGATCAGCGGGAATTCCGGCTTCACACCGCGCCAGCGATCGGGGCGGTAAGGAGTGGCCCAGCCGTCAGCGCCCTTCTCGGTACGTTTTTCGAAGGGGATGCTGTCATAGAAGGTGCCGAGGATTTCCTCGCCGTCCATGCCAAGCGCCATCAGGAAGGTGGAGGCTGGCAGTTTACGGCGACGGTCAATGCGGACGAACACCAAGTCCTTAGCGTCGAATTCGAAGTCGAGCCACGAACCGCGATAGGGGATCACTCGGGCGGCGAACAGAAGCTTGCCTGAAGAGTGCGTCTTGCCCTTGTCGTGGTCAAAGAACACGCCGGGCGAACGGTGCATCTGGCTGACGATCACCCGCTGGGTGCCGTTGACGATGAAGGTGCCCTTGTCCGTCATGAGCGGGATATCGCCCATATAGACGTCCTGCTCCTTGATGTCCTTGACCGAGCGAGCACCGGTCTCCTCATCAATTTCAAATACGATGAGACGCAACTTCACCTTAAGTGGTGCCGCATAGGTCATGTCGCGTTGAACGCATTCCTCAACGTCGTACTTGGGGTCCTCGAATTCGTAGGACACATATTCCAGCACAGCGCGTTCGTTGAAATCCTTGATCGGGAAGACAGAGCGGAACACCGCTTCAATGCCCTCGATCTTGCGATCGGCCGAACGAGTCTCTCTTTGCAGGAACTGTTCGTAGGAAGAGCGCTGAACCTCAATCAGGT
>JANPNB010000444.1:0-26595 GCA_031427275.1 Alphaproteobacteria bacterium
GATCGCGAAGGTCGCGAGGTTCTCGGCCTCCTCAGCATGGGTTAGATCATAGACTGAGGCAGGTTGGGCGTCGGACATGGGTTCTCTCGCTTGGCGCTCGTCGCAATATCGCCGAGCAGGTGTCACATGCACGGTCGCGGAGCAAGACATAGGCGCAGGCCAGTTGAATTCGTAGGCGATGAGGTGACGAAGACTGTGAATCACCATCACTTCCCCAGTTACCTTGATGGCATTGGCAGGAGGGGCGAGGCCAAGCGGCGAGGGTGGTCAAATGAATAGGTCTGGGACCTGGGAGATCACAATGCCGACCGCAGCGCTGACGGGTGGTCCCGCCGGTGTTTGGCGCGCGACGTCGAAGTGCTAGTCGGATGATCTACCCGCCACCCGAAGCCCTGAGACCAGAGCCCGATCGAGAGCCCCGAAATCAGTATGCGGCTCTACCTTGGCGAAGGGGGGTTGGAGGCCTAGTCGAGGTCCTATTGATCAGTTCACGCGAGACCCGCCGCTGGGTTATCCCAAAGGGCTGGCCAATCAAAGGACTGAAATCGCCAGAATGCGCCGCCCGTGAAGCCTATGAGGAAGCTGGGGTCGTGGGATTGATCACCCGCAAGAAACTCGGCGTCTATCACTATGAGAAACGCCTGCGAACCGGCCGTTTGCAGCCGGTCAAGGTGGCTGTCTATGCGCTAGAGGTCGCCGCGGAGTTCGATATTTGGCCGGAAAAAGGCCAGCGGGACAAATACTGGACAAGCCCGGCGCAAGCAGCGGGGCAGGTCGATGAACCGGAGTTGGTTGCCCTCATCGCAGCCTTTCAAGCCGACTGAAACTGGGGTTGGATCAAACGACCCGCCTGATCTTCATGGCCAGCGGCTTACGAAGCATCTCGCCTTTCATCACGCCCACGCCAGCGCTGGGTGACAAGGGCTGCGCCATGATCTTCTTGGCGTTGTCCAATCCTTCGACCACATAGCCAAAGCAAGCATAACCTTTGTTGTCCCCCGGTTGGCTGGGGTCTGCATCCAGATAGGCCTGATCTCCGACACAGATGAAGAAGTCGGAGGTTGCGCTGCCCGGTGCTCTCCGGCCCATGGAAATAGCCCCGTTGGTGTGTTTCAGACCGGTCTTGGTGGTGCTCTCGTGAGCAATGGGCGGCAGGATCAACTTGGGGTTATTTTGCAGCCCACCCTGCACAACACCATACTCATAGTCCGTTGCGTTGGGTGGTCGCGACGCGCGGTAGAAGGTGGCCTGATCGTAGCGCTTTTGATCCACATAGCGCAGGAAATTGGCGGCGGTGATCGGGGCCTTATCGCCGCGAAGCTCCAAAACGATCACGCCGAGGGTGGTGTCAATCCGAACCTTCACCACGCCTTTTATCGGCTTGGCCGCGACCGTGCCCTCAGGTGCCGTCGTGAGGGGTGTCGCGGTGTCTGTTTGGGCACGCGCCGGACTTGCAAGGGCGCTGACGGCACCAGCCAAAAACACTCGACGTTTCATAGGCGAAAATCCGGCAAGATTGGGGACAATGCAACCAGTCTATCGCGCCAGATTGCATACGCAAATGCGGGCCAGGAAATCTGAAATTTGGTTGTGGCTTCTCGGTTTGGAATGATCGTTTCTTCCTTGGTTGCTCCGGGTGATATAGGTACTCGGTAGACCAGCGTGATTTGCGCACCTTTGAGTTGGGCTACGAGAATAGACTTGTAAGGACGTTACAGTGCCACGCCCGAAAGGAAGTCGCGATACCGATTACGAGGAAAAGCGCCGAGAATTGCTGCGTAAAATGACTCATCGGATCATGCGCCGTGAAGTGGTGCGGCCGAGTTTGCGCGACCTCGCTGCGGCAGCTGATGTAACCGTTCCCACGCTTCGACACTATTTTGGCGGGCGCCCTCAGGTGATTGAAGCGATCTTGGAAGAGTGCTTGCGGCTGGGAAAGGCTGGCCTGGACGCTGAGGCTAGCTCCGACCTGCCATTTGACCAATCCATGCGTGACTATGCGCGTAACCTGATTTCCGCGCTTCGCACCGTGCATCAGGTCCGCCTTGGCGACATCTTTGCCGTGAGCCTGGCCGAGGGGTTGCTTGATCCACAGATCGCTGGCGCGACTCTGCGCCATATTTTCGATCCTACGGTCGAAACGCTGCAAGCTCGCCTGGACCTGCATGTGAAACGTGGTGAGATGGTTTCGATCCCGACCCGTCCCGCAGCGATGATGATGGTTTCACCCTTGCTCATGGCTTGCTTGCATCAAGACCAACTCCGAGGCGCGGAAATGACACCCATGTCCCTTGACGATTTGGCCGATCAAGTCAGTGCCGCTTTTGTCCGAGCGCACGCTAAAGCGATATAGGGCTTTTCAATATTCCATCGGGAATATAAAACGCCCTTTGAACCCCGCTACCTCCGGCGCATACCGCCCTGGTCGCTGCCGGTCATCACATCGGTGCGCTCGCCCCCGTCGCGGATCGTCTTGTCGCGATAAATGACTGCGCCAATGCGATTAGGCCTGCGATCAACCGCGACTAGGAATTCCAGCCAATGTTCTGACGGCACCCACAGGCACGGCGCGCGCGGGTCCTCATCGATAGCCAGATCAACCAGTGAATTGATGTCCATCGGGCAGCCTAAGACCAGCAATCTTGGACCTGCAAGCTTGGAGCGACCGGCCGGTGCGACTAAGTAGAGGCCATGACCTATGACTATCTCATCTGCGGGTCCGGAATCGCTGGGGCGTCGCTGGCCTATGAGCTTGCATCCAACGGCAAGGTTTTGGTGGTCGAGGCAGAGGATCAGCATGGCTATCACACGACCGGGCGCTCGGCGGCCATGTATATCGAATCCTACGGTGCCGCGCCGCTGCGACGGTTGACGGCGGCCAGCCGGGCCTTTTTTGACGCGCCTCCACAGGGCTTTTCCGACTACCCGCTGCTGACACCGCGCGGCTGTATGAACATTGCAACGGCTGAACAGCTGGAAGCCCTGGCCAGCTTTGCGCGGGATATCGCAGCGACCGGCGTGGAGTATCAGCAGATCGACGGTGCCGCGGCCCGCGCCCGCGTTCCGATCCTGCATCAGGACGCCGTTGTCGCGGCGGTCTTCGAACCCCACTCTTGCGACATCGATGCCAACGGGTTGCACGCCGGTTACCTAAAACTCGCTCAGGCGAAAGGGGTTGAATTCCGGCTCTCAGCTCGCCTCCAGCAATTGCAGGTGGTTTCAGAGGGATGGCGCGCGACCCTTGCCGATGGTCATGTGGTAGCCGCGCGCGTGGTGATCAATGCGGCCGGCGCCTGGGCTGATGCCGTCGCCAAGCTCGCTGGAGCGGCCCCCTTGAACCTCACGCCAAAGCGACGCACCGCCATCATCCTTGATGCACCGCCGGGCATCGACATTGCCAATTGGCCAGCGGTCATGGATGTTGATGAGCAGTTCTATTTTAAGCCAGAAGCCGGTCGCATCTTAGCCTCTCCCGCCGACGAAACCCCGTCGGAGGCGCTCGACGCCGCGCCGGAAGAACTCGACATCGCCATCTGTGTTGACCGCATCCAGACGGCTGCGGACTTGCCGGTGCGTCGGGTGGTCAGGTCCTGGGCGGGCTTGCGAACCTTTGCCCCCGACCGCGTTCCGGTATTTGGCTACGACCCGAAGGTCGCCAATTTCTTCTGGTATGCGGGCCAAGGCGGCTACGGCATGCAGATTGCCCCAGCCGCCGCACGGCTCGGCGCAGCCCTGGTGCGAGGCCAGGGGGTCCCAACCGACATTGCCGACCATGGATTGGTGGATGATGTCGTCTCACCTTCGCGAATAATGCTGGCAATTCCTGGCCATTCCGGCTGAAAGTCCCCGCCGCAATTTAAGGAGTCCTGCATGTCCCTTTCGCTCTACGATGTCACCGTTCCCTCATTCCTTCAGACCCTCGGCGGTGTGGCCGGTTTCCTTGAAAAGGGCGCGGCCCATTTCAAGGCCAACAATGTCGACCCTGACACCATTGTTGATGTGCGCCTGTTCCCCGACATGCTGCCCTTCTGGTTTCAGGTGTCGTCGGTGGCGCACCACACCATTGATGCGATCAACGGCGTGAAAGCGGGCGTGTTCTCTCCCGGTGGTGCCGCTCCGCCCCTCTCCTATGCCGACCTGCAAAAGCTGATCGCCGATGCCCAGGCCGACCTCGCCAAGGTCTCTGCCGATGAGCTGAATGCCCTGCAAGGCAACGACATGGTGTTTGCGATGGGCGAGATGAAAATCCCCTTCACGGCTGAGGGGTTCCTGATGAGCTTCTCTCTGCCCAACCTACATTTCCACGCCACCACCGCCTACGACATCCTGCGCATCCAGGGTGTGAAACTCGGCAAGCGCGACTATCTGGGTGCCATGCGGACGCGGACCTAAGTCGCAGGCCGGCTTTCCGGGAGCCGAGTCATGACTCCGACCCGCGAAAGCATCGCAGCCAATCTGAGCTCTTTCCCCCGCCGCGTCTTGGCGTCAGAGGGTGCACGCCGGGCCGCCGTCGCCATCCTGTTGTCGCCGCGCGAGGAAGAGCTGACCTACATCCTCACCCGCCGGGCGCTGACCATGCGCCGGGGCGCAGGCAACTATGCCTTGCCCGGCGGTAATCAGGAGCATGGCGAAGATGCCATTTCAGCCGCTGTGCGTGAAACCCAGGAGGAGTTGGGCATTACCATCACCCGCGATCTCGCCTTGGGATTGCTCGATGATTTTCTGACCCTAGGCGGGCATGTGGTGACGCCGGTGGTGTTCTGGTCGCCGGTCAGCCTGTCCCTCGATCCCGATCCTGTTGAGGTTGGGCGAGCTTGGTTTGAACCGGTCAGCAGCCTCAACCATCCCGATGCCCCCATGGCCGAGGCTCATCCAGACGGCGGCGAACCCATCCTGCGCATGCCGGCCGACAATACCTGGATTAATCCGCCAACGGCCGCGTGGCTCTACCAGTTCCGCGAGGTCGGATTGCACGGGCGGCACACCCGCGTGGTCAGTGTCGGCCAGCCGGAATGGACCGCGCGGTGAGGCCGGCGCATGTGGCATGAGTTCTATCAGGACGCCGAGCGCAGCGGCGGTGAGCGCGTGCTCGACACCCCCGTCCGTCCTACCAACCTAGCCACCATGATGCGTGCCAAGCACCCCGCCGACCCGGGTGCAGGGCTGGAGGTCGTGGCCTGTCGCTGGTGGTTGGTGCCCTATTTCCACCGGGGGCCGGTGACGGACTGGAGGGCCATGTCTACCACCGTTGCGATTGAAACCATCGACTCGGCACCGCCCTTTCGCGAGGCCTATGCTCACCGTCGCGCGCTGATCCCGGTGACCAGCTTTGTTGGCTTTGACGAACCGCCGGGCTGGAAAAAAGGACAACCCAAACGCCGCTGGGAGGTCACTTGGGCGCCCCAGGATGAAGGCGACGTGGTCCGCTACTTAGCCGCCATCTGGGATCGCGCGAGCCCGTCGGACATGACCGACCCCCTCGACAGCTTCGCCATCGTTACGGGGTCGGCGGGGGCTGACATTTCGGGGATCGGCAGCACCCAGCCGGTGGTCATGAGCCTGGAGCAAGGCTTGGGCTGGCTGGACCTTGGCGGTCCCGGCAAGGCGGGATTAGACACCCAGACTCCGGCTGGAACCTACTCCCTGACGGAGAAACCTCGCGAGGCGCTTATGTCGCGAGACCTGCGCCGGGCGATCTAGTCAAGCCTGGCCGGCAGCTACACCAACATTCAGAGTACGCCCGGCTCCGACTGGCAAACCTTCGGTTATGATTTCGCTGCGTTGACCAACACAGTCAAGCTTACCTTTCTCTCCAACGAGTTGATCACATCGAGTAATCTTGCGGGCGGCTTGGAAAATGTAACATTTGGAGCCTTCGGTGGGGGTGTTCCTGGTCCAGAAACTTGGGCCAAGATGATCGTTGGCTTTGGAATAATGGGTGCGGTGCTGCAGCGACGTCGCGGTACATCACCTTGTGCCTGATTTAAGGTTGTGTTAAATTTCTCTTCTTTGGGGGAATTGGTGATGATGAGCAAAATGAGCTGTGCCCTAGTGGTGCTTGCTTTGAGTGGGCTAGCATCCGGCGCTTCTGCTGCCGTTCTGGGTATAACCCAAAACACCGATATCGTCGGCGGCATGGCAGGTTTCGGACCCTCTTCGGTTGCCATGGATTGGGACCTGGGCGGCGCGCCCGGTTCAGCATCCGGCAATACCAACATCCAAAACTGGTTGAACAGCACAGGCTTTGCGGGCTTCGACCTCGCCATTAACGGCGCTGAAAATGTCACTTTCAACTTCGCCGGACCCGTCACCAAGGTTGGCTTTGCCATTTCCACCGGCCTGGAGAGTGTTTTCGTCAGCCAGATCAACCATGCTGGCGCAGTGTTTAGTCTTTCGACCAATACCGGCGATACAGGCACACTCACCCTGGTTGACTCGGGTAGCGGCTATACTGCCTGGGTTGAGGTCAGCTCGGCGACTCCCTTCACCTCGCTCACCTTCTTCGAGCCCAGCGGCGACATCTATGATCAGTACTGGGGCGATGTTGTCTCGTCCGCCGGCGGTGGTGTTCCTGAGCCCGCGACGTGGGCCTTGATGATCGCCGGATTCGGATTGACTGGTGCTAGCCTGCGTCGACGCCGGACTGTGAAAGTGGCGTCGTAACACTTCAGAAAACTGCGATCTGGCCTGCGAAATGCAGCCGGATCGCGATGCTGTCCGGCTGCACCTGCCAACTCCGCCACCGGGGCGGCGATGAAGATGACCGTGATTAGGCAGCCGCTGATATCACCCCAAGGCATCGCCGGTCTGGAAGGCCGCCACCCGCTGGGCATGAAACGCGCTCATGACGTCAACCCTCGGTGTGACCTGGGCAAAGCGATCCATTTCATCCAGCATCTCTGTCCAGGCGCTCGCCAACCGCGGCGTCCAGGCCGCCCCCAGCACCTGCGCCGTCGCATCGCGCACAATGGAAAAGAAGGTCGCAAACACGTCGCGCGGCACGTCATAGCCCTCATGCGTGATCATCTCTGTACTGATCATCATGTGGGCATACTGCCGTTCCCCCACAAAATCTAAGATCGCCGAAAAGGTCCGGGCCAGCATCTCGCCCTTGATGGCCCCATTGGTGTCGCGCCAGAAATAGGGCTCCATGTGGGGGTGCAGCTCAAACATCCGCGCATAGACGAGGGGTGTGGGGTCGGCGCACAGCTCGCCGAACAATTCTAGGCTCGCCTCGATCTCGGCGGCGCGGGGAAAAGCGGGGCTTGCGGGCATGAGCTGGGCCTTGATCAGCGGGTCTGGGTGTCATCTCACTCCATCCTGGATGGATTCAACAGAGGAAATATGCGTCCCCTGCCTCGGCGGCGATAGCTTAGCGGTCACCCCAAGACAAATCCCGACTTGGCCGATGAAATAGAGCCCCCAGATCGCCAGCCCGATCCAACTCGCGTGGGCCAACGGGCCGCTGCGGGCGAAAATCAGTAGGTCTGATGCGACGAACATCATCGCGCCCAATCCCACCAGATAGCGCGGGAACCGGCTGATCCAAGCTGTGGCGGCCATCAGCGATAGCCCCAGCGCATAGACCGCCACACCCGGCGCGCCGGCCCGATCGGTGGGGAGCAGGTAGGAGGTGACGACTGTTGCCGGGACGATCATGATGGCGAGCAGGCCTTGGCTTAGCGTGATCGCGGCGCGGCGGTTGCGCAGGTAGAGGGTGATCGCGATCAGGTCCCCAACCAGAAAGGCCAGAGCGCCGGGGATCAAGCCGGCGATCTCCAACATCACGTCGCCCAGAGCTCCGAACGCCATGACGGCGGTGATCAGCCAGCCGTCGGTGTTGCGGGCTTTGCAGGTGGCATAGAGGGCGAGCAGCGCCACGCCTGCGCCCTTCCAGGCGATGGCTGCTGGCGCGGGAAGGGGCAGGGACCAGGAGGCCACGTAGCTGATCCCGGCGACTAGGGCGGCGATGAGGATGAGGGTGGAGAGGCGGTTGGGCATCGGTTCAGTCAGTCCTCATCGGGAGGACCGAAGTATGGGAGATAGAGTTCCTCCTGGCCACTTCGCAAGGCTTCATCAAAGTCTGTCTCCCACGGGAACCGGCCCTGCTCGTCGGAACGGAAGAGCTGGAAGGCTTGAAGGTCATGGCGGCTGCGGCTCTGTCGTTCGCAATAGATGATCGCGACATTGAAATGATGTCGCCGGATTTGCGACGGATGGACGGCGCGCCAGGCCAGCTTAGGACCATCCTCCCATGGCAGGGGCCACACCGCCTGATCGACCAGGGTGAGTTCGCCGCTTTGAATCTGACGGTGAGCTTCGGCCAGTAGGCCATTGGCGATCTCAATCGGCGCGCCGGACACGAAGACCTCAGGCGCATCGATGTCTTGCCAGAAACCCACTGAGTAGGCGAAGGCCGGCATGGCCTCGTCACCGGGGACAAAGGTTCCGGTCCAGCCATGCTTGCGAATGCGCCGCAGGTAGCCCCAGAGGATGAAGCGACGCTGGATCTCCCACCACATGGACGTGTTCCTTGTGCGATTGTAGGATAGAACATTAGTGGAACATAAGGGCGGTGGTCAAATACGTTGTCGGCCGGACGAAAGTCGGACCGCACACAAAATTGCCAGGCTCAGACAAGCAACTCCGCCAACCGCCTATGCACAGTTGCCAGCAGCGGATTGACTACCGTCACGCCGCGCCAAACAAAGCCATCCTGCATGTCGTCCGACAGCAGCATCGCGCACCCGCAACCGGCCGCCGCGCTTAGGATCAGAGATGAAGGTGGCATAATACGAAACAAGAGACATATGACTCAAAGGACATAGTATCTCTTAATGGGATTTTGATATAATAATTACTTCTGCCCGCTTGGTTCTTTCGTAATAGGTTCACTCACAGACGCATATGTGCCGTTAATAGCTCCAAACAAGTATGAAGATATTCTAATAACTACATTTTCGTCATCGCCAGTGGGCAAATTACTACCGAGATGCCGCTCAATCTTTGATATTATTCGATCCACTTCTCTCTTCGAATCACCATGTGCCACAGCATTTCGCAGGTCGTTGAATTGAACGAGCGCGCTGAATAGCACTTCCGCTAAGGCCGGTTGGCCCGGCCATGCGGCGTCAAGAACTGAAATCTTTTGTCCAAATCCGAGGCCCCGAAGCTTGTTTGCTCTGGGGAGTAACTTGGCGAGAAGCCTATCAGTTTCACACTCCAGCGCGGCGTGATAGGTCAATATTAGTGAGGCCCTCTGATCTATATTCTCTCTAACATCAATTAATCGCTGAATTCCCGATTTCTTCTCTCGTTCCATATAGTTCATTGGAAGTCTCGCAGAGCCTTGTGTTATAAAGTTTTCACGTCAGGTGATTTTCCTGAGATCGATGCATTTTTCACCCTGATTTTCAACCGGTTCATCGACCAATCAACTCTTTAGGGCTGTCATTGGTAGAGAATGTTGGATTGATTGCGCCAACATATGTGGAAAGCTAGGGTTGTGTGCGGCTATTGGCTACTGCTAAGTTCGGGGATCGCAGCCCGTGGGCTTCAAATCCCCACCACCACTCCGAGGCCCCTTCCCCCAATGGGGGCGGAACTAGAGCCCCTAAACCAACCGTTTCCCCGCATCATCGATCACTGTGCCCAGGTCGCGATTATCCGCGGCTAGGATCATCTCGTTGTGGGCCTTGCCGCTGGGGATCATGGGGAAGCAGTTTTCTTCCTTGGTAACGCGGCAGTCGAACAGCACTGGTTTCTTGCAGGCGATCATTTCTAGGATCTTGGCGTCCAGTTCGTCTGGCGTTTCGGCGCGGATGCCGACGCCGCCATAGGCTTCGGCCAGTTTGACGAAGTCGGGCAGGCTGGCGCTGTAGGAGTGGCTGTAGCGTTCCCCGTGCAGCAATTGCTGCCATTGGCGCACCATGCCCATCCATTCGTTATTGAGGATGAAGATCTTGATCGGCAGGTCGTGCTGCACCGCGCAGCTCATTTCCTGCATGGTCATTTGCACGCTGGCGTCGCCGGCGATGTCGATGACCAGGCTGTTCGGGTGGGCCAGCTGGACGCCCAGCGCGGCGGGCAGGCCGTAGCCCATGGTGCCCAGGCCGCCGGAGGTCATCCAACGATTAGGTTCGTCAAAGTGGAAGAATTGCGCGGCCCACATCTGGTGTTGGCCGACCTCGGTGGTGATGTAGACGTCTTGATCGCGGGTCAGCGCATAGAGCCGCTCAATGGCGTGCTGGGGTTTGATCAGTTTGCTGTCGGGGCTGTAGCTGAACGACTTGCGGGCGCGCCAGGTCGCGATCTGCTTCCACCACTCGGCGAGACCCGCCTTGTCCGGCGTAAGTTTTCGGAATTTCCAGACCGCGATCATGTCTTCCAGCACGCTGGCCGCGTCGCCGACGATGCCGATGTCGGCGCGGATGTTCTTGGAGATCGACGACGGGTCGATGTCGATATGCACCTTCTTGGAGCCGGGCGAGAAGGCATCCAGCCGCCCGGTCACGCGGTCATCGAAGCGCGAGCCGAGCGCGATCATCACGTCGCAATCATGCATGGCGTTATTGGCTTCGAAGCTGCCGTGCATGCCCAACATGCCCAGCCACTGCGGGCTCGAGGCCGGAAAGGCCCCCAAACCCATCAGAGTCGAGGTGACCGGAGCACCGGTCAGGGCGGCCAGTTCGCGCAGCAGGGCGCTGGCGCGGGGGCCAGCATTGATGACGCCGCCGCCGGTATAGAAGATCGGCTTGCGGGCATTGGCCAACAGCTCCACGGCCTGCGCAATCTTGGCTGGGTCGCCCTTGGTGCGAGGCCGATAGGCGTGGGGATAGGCCGCTGCCTTGGGCCCGTGATAGGCGGCCTTAGCGAACTGCACATCCTTGGGAATGTCGATGACCACCGGCCCCGGGCGTCCTGATGTGGCGATGTGAAACGCCTCATGCATGATGCCGGGCAGATCGGCGGCGTCTTTGACCAGATAGTTGTGCTTGGTGATTGAGCGGGTAATGCCGACGGTATCGCATTCCTGGAACGCATCGGTGCCGATCAGGTGGGTCGCCACCTGGCCGGTGATGACCACCAGCGGGATTGAGTCCATCAAGGCATCCACGATCCCGGTGATGGCATTGGTGGCCCCGGGACCGGAGGTGACCAGCACCACGCCGGGCTTGCCGGTGGAGCGGGCATAGCCCTCGGCGGCGTGGGTCGCACCCTGCTCGTGGCGCACCAAGATGTGGCGCAGGCGGTCCTCTTCGAACAGCGCGTCATAGATCGGCAAGACCGCGCCGCCCGGATAACCGAACAGCACCTCGACCCCCTGGTCGATCAGGGCGCGGACCACGATTTCCGCACCAGTCAGGATTTCGGCGTCTTGGCTGAGCGGATCGGCTTGGATGGTTTGATGGGCGGTCATTGTCTAGGCCTAGTTTTGAGACATAAAAAAAGACCCTCTGGGGGCCCGGATGCAAGCGACCATTCACGGCTGACCAAGTCAGTCCGCAGCGGGTCGCCTTACAAGTACGAGGTCGTGGCGCAAGAGCTTGCTCCGAAAATCAAGGATGGCATTGTGCCATGCCCCCATCAGAGCGTCAAGTTAGGGTAGAGCGCAAGAAACGCCCTCCATTGGGCGTCCGGGTCCAATGTCTCGATCTTCGGCCAATCCACCATTTGCCCGCGCATCCAGGTGGTTTGGCGCTTGGCATAGCGGCGGGTTTCACGCTGGGCGACTTCCAGAGCCTGATCGCGGCTAAGTTCTCCGCGCAGGTGGGCCGCCAGCTGCGGGTAGCCCACGGCCTTGAGAATTGGCAGGGCAGGATTGAGATTGCGAGCAGCGAGGCCAGCGACTTCGGCCAACACCCCGGCCTCCATCATCATTTCCATCCGGCTGTCACACCGGTCGTAGAGCGCCGCGCGATCGGGCACGATGACAGCCCCTGACCATGAGCCCGATGGCAAGCCTCCCACGCTGCTCGCCTGCCAGTCCGTCAATGACTGACCTGTCGCCAGCCAAACCTCCCAGGCGCGAACCAGGCGTTGGCGGTCACCCGGCGAGATGCGCGCCTCTGATGCCGCATCAATCCCCCTCAACATCCCCCTAAACACCACCTCTCCCCCCTCATCAAACACCCCCTGCGCCTGCATTCGCACGGCTATTGGCACCGCAGGGACCTGCGCCAAACCCCGCGTCAAGGCGTGGAAATAGAGCCCAGTTCCCCCGACCACGACGGCGGATCGGCCGCGCACGGCGATCTCGTCCAAAGTGTTTCGGGCCGCGCTAAGCCACCGACCGACCGACCAGCCCTCAGCCCCATCGACCCCGCCGACTAAGTGGTGTGGCACCAAGGCTTGCTCGGCCGCCGTGGGTCGTGCCGTGAGGATGGGCAGGTCGCGATAGATCTGCAGGGCGTCGGCACCGACGATCTCTGCGCCCAGCGCCTGGGCCAATCGCAGGGCCAGGGCCGACTTGCCACTTGCCGTCGGACCGGCGATCAGCCAGATGCGGGGCGTCATGCAGCTTGCTCTCACCCTCGTCGGACCCGATGCCGACCTCGTCACAGCCGCCATCGGCAAGTTGGCACCAGCACTCGCTGCCGTGCGCGCTCGCGTCAAGGAGCCTCGGCCGCTTGGGCCCGGCGCTGTAGACCTGCTGGTCGAGGCTGACGACCTCGCTATTGTCCGGTCCGTCGCCAATGCGGTTCTGGCCGAGCAGGCCATCGACCACTGCGTCCAACCCTGGAATGGGCGCCGCAAGCAGCTGCTGATCGCCGATATGGACTCGACCATCATCGGCTGCGAATGCATCGACGAACTGGCTGATTTCGCAGGGGTAAAAGCGCAAGTTTCCGCGATCACCGAGCGCGCCATGCGCGGCGAACTCGACTTCGAGGCTGCCCTGCGCGAGCGGGTGGCGATGTTGAGGGGTCTGCCGGTCGCCGATCTCCAACGGGCCTATGATCAGCGGGTTCGGCTCAATCCCGGCGCGCGGACCTTCGTGCGCACCATGGCGGCCAACGGCGCGCGTTGCTTGCTGGTCTCTGGAGGTTTCTCTTTCTTTACCGAGCGGGTCGCCGTCGCCGCAGGATTCCACGAAGACCGAGCCAATAGCCTTGGCGTCGCCGATGATCTGCTCGACGGCACCGTCGGCGACCCGATCCTGGGCCGTGAGGCCAAGCTGGCGAACCTCGTTGCTGAGGCCGAGCGACTGGGCCTGCCGTTGGCGGATACACTGGCTATCGGCGACGGTGCCAATGACTTGGCGATGATTGGTGCCGCAGGTCTGGGTCTCGCTTACCGCGCCAAACCCATCGTCGCCGCTGAAGCCGACGCCAAGATCGACCACACTGACCTGACCACCGCGCTCTATTTTCAGGGGTATAGCCAAGCTGATTTCGTTACGGACTGAAGCCGGGTTTGATTTCGTGGCCTGTTCGAACCGGTTTAGGTCACGGCCATGACCCTGCCCAAAATGCCGCTCGCCGTCGTGTTCGATATGGACGGCCTGCTCTGCGACACTGAAGTTGTCTATCGCGACGCAATGAGGGCGGCGGCCGCTGAGCACGGCCACGAAATGCCGATGCCGTTGTTTCTCAGCCTGATCGGTCTGCCGAGCATCACGGCAGATCAGAAAATTCTAGATCACTACGGAGATCGCTTTCCGTTTGCAGAGTTCGATCGGCGCGTATCGGAGTTGGTGGCGCAAGCTTGCGAGGTGGGTATCGCCCTAAAGCCAGGGGTGGCGACGCTATTGGACCACCTGGACCAGCTCGGCATATCGCGGGCGATTGCCACATCTTCGAGCCACAGATCGGTGACGGCCCACCTGGGGAAGTCCGGCATACTGCCGCGTTTTCAGCATGTTGTTGCCAGGGGAGACTATGTTCGCGGCAAGCCCCATCCCGATCCGTTTCTCAAGGCAGCCGAACGGTTGGGGGTTTCGCCGCAGAACTGTTTGGCTTTGGAGGACAGTCACAACGGAGTCCGTTCAGCGTCCTCAGCGGGCATGATGACGGTGATGGTGCCGGACCTGCTTACGGCTACGTCAGAGATGCGTGATCTCTGCACTGCAGTGGCCCCTGATTTGCACGAAGTCAGACGGTGGTTGACGCCAATTCTATAATTCCATAAACGTCGAAATATGGAATTAGACTTCGCCGTTAAACGCCTTTCAGCCCTTGCTCAGCCTGGCCGGTTGGACGTCTTTCGTCTATTGGTCCGCAGTGGTCGTGAGGGCTTGGCTGCCGGTGACATTGCTCGTGCGGCGCAGGTGCCAGCCAATACGCTGTCGGCCCAGATGACCGTTCTGGCCAATGCCGGCCTAGTCAAATCGCGCCGCGATGGACGCTCCATCATCTACACCGCCGACTATGACGGCATGAGTGACCTGCTGCTCTATCTTATGGAAGACTGCTGCCAGGGTCGCCCGGAAATCTGCGCCTCCGCTGCCCAATCTGCATTGGCCTGTTGTTAGGAAAAATCCTATGTCCGATCGTGACAAGCCTTATGAAGTCCTCTTCCTTTGCACTGGAAACTCTGCTCGCTCCATCCTGGCGGAGTCGATCATGAACCGCGTGGGGCAGGGTAAGTTTCACGCCGTATCGGCCGGCTCCATGCCGACCGGTAAAGTCAACCCAGGCGCGCTTAACCTACTCAAAAAATTCAATTATCCGACGGCTGATCTTAGATCGAAAAGCTGGGAAGAGTTTTCCGGCCCCGGCGCACCTGACCTCGATTTCGTCTTTACCGTTTGCGATAATGCGGCGGCTGAGGTCTGCCCCTTTTGGCCGGGACAACCCATGAGCGCCCATTGGGGCTTGCCCGATCCTGCAGCGGCGACCGGCAATCCCGCCGAGATCGCCCTGGCTTTCGCAGACGCCTATCGGATGCTCTCCAACCGCATCAATATCTTCGTCAATCTTCCGCTGGGTAGCCTTGATCAGCTTTCACTCCAGAAACGGCTGGATGATATCGGTAAGACCTTGGCCGAGACTTCGCCCGCATGAGTCTTACGCGCCGATTGGTCGCCGAGGGACTTGGAACGGCATTATTACTCGCCATCGTGGTCGGCTCCGGCATCATGGGCGACCGGTTGGCTATGGGAAACATGGCAGTTGCCTTGCTCGCCAACACCCTAGCCACAGGCGCGGGATTGGTGGTGCTGATCACTCTGTTTGGTCCGATATCGGGTGCCCACTTCAATCCGGTAGTCACCCTGGTGATGCGTCTGCGAGGCGAAATTACCAGCGTTGAAGCGGGTGCATACGTTGCCGTCCAGACACTGTGTGCTGTCTGCGGCGTCTGGTTGGCCCACGGCATGTTTGGCCTGCCGATCCTTCAGACCTCCGCCCACCTGCGCGACGGACCTGCGCAGGCTCTGTCAGAGTTTGTGGCCACCTTTGGTCTGATCGGGGTGATCCTCGGAGTCTCGAGATTCAAGCCCGATGCGACGCCATTAGCTGTCGGCCTCTACATCACGGCCGCCTACTGGTTCACAGCTTCGACGTCCTTCGCCAACCCTGCCGTGACCTTGGCGCGCAGCCTCTCAGACACCTTCGCCGGCATTGCGCCGTCATCGGCACCGGCGTTCATCGCGGCTCAGGTCGCGGGCGCGCTGACGGCCCTGATCGTGTTCAGTTGGCTATTGAAGACCGCCAAGTCTTAGCTACTTCGCGTTTGGACCCTGTTCAAAGTACTTGAAGAACGCGCTCTGTGGCGACAACACCATGGTGGTGTCTCCTTGACCCAACGACGCCTCATAGGCCTGCATCGAGCGGTAGAAGGCGGCGAAGGAGGGGTCTTTGCCAAAGCTTTGACCGAAAATGCGCGTCCGCTGCGCATCGCCTTGGCCGCGCGTGGTGTCGGCCAGCTCGGTGGCTGTCGCCAAGGTAATGGTCACCTCTTTGTCGGCCGAGGCAATGATCTCACGCTTCTGTTGCTCACCCTTGGCGCGGATCTGGGCAGCCTCTTGTTGCCGACTGGACTTCATCCGCCGGAACACAGCTTCTTGGTTGGCCTGAGGCAAGTCAGCCCGCTTGATCCTCAGATCGACGATCTGAATACCGAGCTTGGATGAGGCCGCCCGTTTGCTAACGTCAGCGCGGGTCAGCGCCATCAGCTCTCCCCGGCGTCCGGAAATGATATCGCTAGAGGTCGCTGAACCAAGAATCTGTCTTAGCGACGAGTTGACCAGACGCTCAATCCGGTCGGCGGCGATCGCCTCAGTGCGGAGTGTCCGGTAATAGGCCAGCGGATCGGAGATGCGGTAACGCACGAAGGCGTCCACCACCAATCGCTCTTGGTCGACCGCGATAATCTCTTCCTTCTCAGCCTCGAGAGAGAGATTGCGCTTATCAAGCTGAACCACATTCTCCAGGAACGGTGTCTTGACCTTCAAGCCGGGATCTTGCGTCCCTTGGGCATTGACCACGCGAACCGGCTCTCCGAACCGCAGGACGATGGCCTGGGCGCGTTGTTCGACCACGTAGAGGCTGTTGACCAGGATCACGACGATACCGATCGCCAGGACCGCCCAAATGCTAAGCGAACGGTTCATCGCTGGGCTCCTGTCGTGGCCTGATCTCCGCTCTGAGATCCTCCGTCATCTATCGGGGCTACGGGTCGCGTGGGCGCCGCTCTTGGTCGAAAGACATCCGGTGGCAGGATAATCGGCGCATTGGTGTTCTTGCCGTCCACAACCACTTTGTTGGACTTGGCCAGGACGCGCTGCATCGTCTCGACATAGAGCCTTTGACGGGTGACCCCTGGGGCGCGACGGTACTCGGTATAGATCTGATTGAACCGCGCCGTTTCACCGACAGCTTCACGAACCGATTGCTCACGGTAAGCTTCGGCGGACTGGGTCAGCTTCGCCGCGTCGCCCTTGGCCTCATTCACAACGCGGTTGCGATAGGTATTGGCTTCATTGACCTTGCTCTCAGCATCCTGCCCGGCGTTGGCCACTTGCCGGAATGCGTCGACGACTTCAGAGGGCGGATTAGCGCTTCTGATCTGAACTTCCACAACCGTTACCCCGGCCTTCCAGCGGTCCAGGGTCTTCTGCATCAAATCAGCAGCCTGGGTTTGGACCTGGCCGCGGCCCTTGGTCAAAATGGATTGCAGTTCCATCTTTCCGACCACCTCACGCATGGCGCTTTCGGCCACGGCTTTGACGGCCTCCTCGGGATCACGAAGGGTAAAAATGTAGTCGCGGGCATTGGCGATCCGCCACGTCACGCTGAAATCCAGATCGACGATATTTTCATCGCCGGTCAGCATCAGGCTTTCTTCGGGTTGATCGCTGTCTGGTGTTCCGCCGACGTCGATCCGCTTAAGATCGGTTACCGGCACCTTCTCGACACGCTCAACGGGGATCGGAATGTGGTAGCGAAGCCCGGGCTGTTCAAAGCGAGAGAACTTTCCAAAGGTCGTGACGACAGCCTCTTCATTGGGTTGAACGATGTAGACCCCTGAGGCCATCCACAATCCGAATGCTGCGGCCACGATGGCTGCTAAGGCGGCGGGCCTTGGCCCCTCGCCATCGCCTCCAAAAAGGCCGCGCAGGCGCTTTAGTCCCTCATCGAGACCCGGCGGCAAACCCGCTCCGCCGGGTCGCCTGGGACCGCCCGGACCGCGGCTGGGTCGGTTTGCTCCGCTGCCTCCGCCATCGCCTGAAGGTGGGGTGCCCCAGGGGCCGGGGTTCGAATTGTCATTCCATGGCATGAGGCGCGTGGTCTTCTCGTTGTTCTCGGCGCGTCCGCGTCGCACAAACCCTGATGCGGGCTTGTAAACCGGCGCTGTCAGCCGGATATGAGGGGCCTGTGCTGGCAAAGCAAGTCAAAGGCGCCATGAACACCGATACTCCTCTGGATCGCGCGACGCTCTTGGCCGCTCTCGATACCATAATCGATCCGAAATCAGGTCTGGGCTTGCGGGCTGCGGGATTAGTGCGTGGGCTGATCCTGGCACCTGGACGGGCGGGATTCATGCTGGAGGTGCCAGCGCAAGACAT
This sequence comes from Alphaproteobacteria bacterium, assembly GCA_031427275.1. Taxonomy (GTDB): domain Bacteria; phylum Pseudomonadota; class Alphaproteobacteria; order Caulobacterales; family Caulobacteraceae; genus Phenylobacterium. The sequence continues at coordinate 18,011 of JANPNB010000444.1, forward strand.
CGCAATCTACGCGCCAGTTCGCGATGCGGCAGAGCATCTGATTAGCCAGTTGCCGGGCGTCCAACGGGCCCAGGTCGTCCTGACCGCCGAAGGACCCTCTGAACCGCCGACGCCGAGGCCCTCCGGCCGGGGAGCGCGTCTCAGTCAGGACCCGCAGGCTCAACTCACGCCATCGGCCGAGGCGGTTCGTCCGGCCAATGTGAAACGGGTCATAGCCGTGGCCAGTGGCAAGGGGGGTGTCGGAAAGTCCACCATTTCAGTGAACCTCGCCGCAGCATTTGCAGCGCAGGGTTTGAGGGTCGGTTTGCTTGATGCTGATGTCTACGGCCCCTCGGCTCCGCGCATGTTGGGTGTCAGCGGTGAACCGGTGTTCGGGCCCGAAAAGAAGCTAATCCCTTTGGAGGCTTGGGGCATGCAGGTCATGTCCATCGGCTTCATGGTCGGTGAGGGCTCACCGATGATCTGGCGCGGACCCATGGCTTCGTCGGCCGTGCGCCAAATGATGAACGATGTGGCTTGGGGCTTTGAAGCAGAACCCCTAGATGTCATGGTCGTGGATATGCCGCCCGGCACTGGGGACATACAGCTGACCCTCATTCAGAAGTTCAAACTCGACGGTGCTGTGATTGTCTCCACGCCCCAGGAGATCGCGCTGATCGACGCGCGTCGGGCTTGCGCCATGTTCGCCAAGACCGGAGTTCCAATCTTGGGGGTGGTCGAGAATATGGCTTATTTCCCTGATCCGACGACGGGCGTCCGCATACCGATATTCGGCGATGGCGGCGCTAAGGCCGAAGCCCTTGCGCTTGGCGTCCCGTTGCTGGCGGAAATCCCGCTGGATATCGCCCTGCGTCAGGCCTGCGATGACGGCAAACCGGTGGTGGTGTCCGCGCCCGATAGCCTTGCGGCCAAGGCCTTCATCGCCATGGCAAAGATGCTTATTTAGGATTTTACCGGGTTTGCCGCCTCGCCAGAGACGCTTTCGATGATCGGCGCTTCGTCATAGAGCGCGTCACGCTCGTCAAGCTGCCTACGAATCTCTCCATGCCGCTCGGCATTTAATTTGTAACCAATCATGCACGCGCCACCCAGCATCACAAAGATGACGGGTCCGATCAGATAGGCAAGTTCAAGGTTGTGAATGGCAACCGGCGTGTTGGTTGCGCCTTCCTTGGCGATGTATCCGACCTTATCCAGTACCCAGAAGGTCAGACCAATAGAAAATGCCCCGGCGATTTTGCTGGTCATCACTGTGATGGCATAAAGCAATCCCGCGCGCTCTTTGCCTTGTTCCAGGCGAACCTCGTCGGCGATGTCTGCGGTCATGGCCCGAGTCAGAACATTGAAGCCGGCGGCGAAGAACCCGGCAATGAACATAGGAACCATGCCGATCAACAGGTTGCCCTGTGGGATTGCCATCAGCGAGATCAGGGTCAGCGAATAGGCAGTGGTCGTGACCATGACCGCCCGGTGCTTCGATATCTTGGTGGCTAGTCGTCCTAGCAGCGGCGCACCAGCGAACCCGGCCAGAATGTACACAGCCAATAGGATGCTGGCCTGCCCGGTGGTGAAACCGCGGCTATCAGTGAAAAAGAATAGGTAGAGCGCGCTCATCCAGCCTGGGCCGAGGGCAAGGCAGAGATCGGCCAATAGGATGCGTGCAAACGAGGGGCGGGTGACCAGCGCACCGTAGTCCCGGAGTTTGAACTGTTGTCCTGGAACCTCCGGTGCAATTTTCTCCGGGGTTCGCCAAACGACGAGAGCCGCGGCAAAGGGGATCAACAGAAAGATGAACCAGCCCATGGTGGCCACATTGCCGGAGTCCGACGCCGCGCGTGCCTCGTTCACAATTGGAATTGCCAAGACCGAGGCCGCGCCAAGGACGCCAAGACCGGTCATGATCCCGAAGAGCCGCGACCGATCATCATAGTGCGGTGCCAAGGTCGCGGCCCACGCGACATGGGAAAGGGTCATGATCGAGTTGCCGAGATACATGATCAGCAACCAAATGATCAAATAACCGCGCCCAACCCCTGTCGGGGGTAGGAACAAGTAATAGATGCCTAGCATAAGGATTGGCGCGCCCAATATCGTCCAAAGGCGATACCGGCCCCAACGACTGCGGGTCTTGTCCATTCCCCAACCCAGAAGACCATCCACTGGGATATCGATCATTCTGACGATGAAAAAAGCGGCCCCAACGAGGGCGAGGTCAATGCCGAGGTGGCTGGCATAGTGCCTTGGCAGATAAACACTCAGCGCGATCGCGATTGCTGAGATTGGCAGGCTTGTCGCAGCGAAGGTCAGAGCAGTGGAGAGCGGTAGGGGTCCGGAGCGTCTGTCCGTCGGCACCTGAGTCAATTCAGCATCCTCCACAATTGCGCTTCTAGCGAGCGCAGGATTGAGGTTTCGCGTGAGGAACCGGGTTGACGCAAGCGAGAAATGGCGGCGGTCAAAGAAAACGACCCAGAAGTGGCTCCTGGGTCGTCACAATTCTCGGCTAAAGTGCGCGTCTAACCGCCAGCGAGCTTGCGGAAGATCTTGCCGCCCTGTTCGCCGCCTGCCTGATAGGCCTGCTGTCCGGTCGGGTCGGCGATCTTGTCCCAGTTGTCGCGAACTTCCTCGACCGACAAGCCCCCCTCACCGAGATAGACGCCCTCGGTCTCGTAGATGCGCGCGACGGCGAACGCTCCGGCGCCAGCGGCCAGGATCACACCGGTGGGTGCCTGTTCAGACGCCAAGAAAACAACGCCCGGCGTCACATATTCTGGCTTCAAACGCTCCAGGGTTTCCGGGGGCATAAGGTTCTCGGTCATCCGGGTGGCGGCCACCGGGCTGATGGCATTGATGTGCACGTTGTTCTTGGCACCTTCGAGCTTGATGGTGTTCATGAAGCCGATAATGCCCAGCTTGGCTGCGCCATAGTTCGACTGTCCGAAATTGCCGTAGAGCCCTGATGAGGAGGTGGTCACAACGATACGACCATAGTTCTGGGCGCGCATGATGTCCCACACGGCCTTGGTGGGCTTTACCGTACCCATCAGGTGAACGTTCAGCACCAACTCGAAATCAGCCATCTCCATCTTGGAGAACGACTTGTCGCGTAGGATGCCTGCATTGGCGATCAGAACGTCAATGCGACCCCAGGTGTCCATGGTTTGTTTAACCATGTGGGCGACACCGACGTCGTCGGTTACAGAAGAGCCGTTGGCAATGGCTTCGCCGCCCATCGCCTTGATCTCTGCAACGACAGCGTCCGCAGCGCTCGACGAACCGCCTGAGCCATCCATCGAACCACCCAGGTCGTTGACCACTACCTTGGCCCCACGACGCGCCAGCTCCAGCGCGTGCTGTCGGCCAAGCCCGCCGCCGGCCCCTGTAACGATTGCGACTTTGCCATCGAAGCGAATGTCGGCCATGGGTGATCTCCAATATTCAGCTGATTTCGGCGCGCGTTGTGCGGGGCAACGCTGGGCGCGTCAAGCCAGTGGAGCCGAAAGGCTAGTCCCTGGAGCAGCGAGCCTCAGCTATGGATCTTAAAGTTTCGGCGCAACCGCCACTGCCGCGCCGCGCAGGAACTTGACCAGCACCCGCTGCCCAATCAGGAACGGCGCGCTGTCAGCTGAAACCACCACCTCGACCACGCGGTCGTCGGTACGTTCGGTGGGATCATCGGACTGCAGCTTGCGGGCGCCAAACACGGCAGCCTGGCGCATCACCTTGCCGGCATAGGTCTTGGTGGGGTCAGACTCCGTGGCGATCTGGACGGCTTGCCCGACGGCGACGAAGGGCAGCGCTCCTTCGGCCACCTCGGCCCGGATGATCCGCGCAGTCGAGGGTTCTAGGTCAAACATCGTTGAAACATTTAGGGTCGATGCCCCGGCCCCGGGATTGGCATATCGGCGAGCTATGCGACCATCAGCCGGTGCCCGGATAAAAGTGAGTTCCAAGTTGTACTGGGCTTGAGCCTGAGCCGCCCGCGCCGTCGCAATGGCGGCCTGCTGGGCATTCAGATTAGCTTGCGCCTGGCGAACGGAGTCTGCGGCCTGATCAAGCCTTTGTGCAGCTACGAAATTGGAGGCGATCAACTTTTGCAGCCGCCCCTGTTCTCGCTGGGCTGTTGAGAGCTGGACCTGCAAAAGACCGAGTTGAGCGCGAGCTTGCTGGACAGCGGCTTGGGCTTGGACTGCCGCCAGACGCGGTTCGTCGTCCTCTTGACGGGCTAGGATTTGACCTTTGGAGACCCGGTCGCCTTCGTGGACCAGGACTTCGCGCACAATGCCGCCACGTCGTGCGGCCACTTGGATCATGCCGCCTTCCACGTCGGCCTTGCCATTGGCGATGGCCACGTAGGGGCTTTTTGGTGCCCCCGCGGCTGCGACCTTAGCGGCCTCGGCCTTCCTCGCCTTGGCTTGACCCTGGAAATATATGCCGCCAGTGGAGAGGGCAACAATAGCCGCCAGTACGATCCAAGCGATGGGGCGACGGAGTAGGGCAAACATAGTCAGGCTCCGATGAGCTCGCGAACGGGAACTGGCTGCGGCGCGGTGCGCCGATCATCCAGAATTCTTCCGTCCTCGATATGGATGATGCGGTCGGCATAGGCTTCAAGCCGCGGGTCGTGGGTCACACAAATCACCGCTGCGCCATGCACCTTGGCTGCGCGCTGAAGGAGTTGGATGACGATCTGGCCATTCTCGCCGTCTAGCGCCGAGGTGGGCTCGTCGGCGAACAGAAGTTGGGGTTCTTTGGCCAAGGCGCGCGCGATGGCGACCCGTTGCTTTTCACCGCCCGATAGCTCGCTGGGACGCTGGTTCATACGCGGGCCAAGTCCAACCTCGTTCAGGGCGACGACCGCGCGGTCCTTGGCTTGGCTAGCTGTGAGTCCGGTGTACTTCAAGACGGTTGTAACCTGTTGAAGGGCCGTCAGCGCCGAGAAGAGGTTGAACCCCTGGAAGATGAAGCCGCAGTGATCCAGGCGGAACTTGTCGATTTGCCCGGGGCGGAGCGACCAAAGGTCTTCGCCCATGGCTGTCACCTCGCCAGAGTCGGGTTTCAACAGGCCTGAAAGGGTGGCGATCAGGGTCGATTTGCCGGAGCCTGACGGGCCCATCACCATGGTCACGTCGCCGTGGTGCGCGTCGAAGTCAACCTGCTTCAGAACCTCGATATAGGTTCGGCCGGTCTTAAACCGTTTGGAGAGGCCCTTGGCCTGGAGGGCTAGGCGTGGTGCGCTCATCTCAGCAGGTCCGCAGGTTGGCTCTTCTTCAAGATGCCCATGGACATCAACCCAGACGCCACAGAGATCACCATGAGCAGGATTGCGACCCCAATGACTGCGGGAACCGGAAAACCCATGGGAAGGCCGACAGACTTTGCCAGCAGATAGACCCCCCAGGTGAACAGCGCGGTCGAGAATAAGCCGACCACGCCGACCCAAAAGGACAACTCAATCACAATCAGTCTCAGCGACCCCATAGAGACGCCCAAGGCCCGCAGACTCGCAAACTCTTTGATGTTGGCCAGGATCGCGCCGCGCAGGGTTTGGGAGGTAATCCCGATGCCGATCAGGAAGCCCAAGAACACCGAGAAACCTAAAAGAACGCCAACAATCTGTTCCTTGAGCAAGGCCCCTTCATTGGCCTTGGAAAGCTCCTCCCTCGTCCAGGCGCGCAGCACGCCCTTGTAGCTGGCATTCAGTTGGTCGCGGACGGCCTCGGCGCGCGCGGGATCGGCCAAGCGCACCATCAGTGGGCCGGTCTTGTCGCCCTTTTCCAACATGCCGAGCAGGCGGAATGTGTCTCGTGAGACGGTGACTGAGGCTTGATTGATGTCGGGATAGCCATCGATCAGCGCGCGGACATGAACCGTTTTGCCGTTTAGGCTGGCGGAGTCTCCCAGTTTGATCCCAAGCCGACCAAGCACCGAGCGATCGACAATGATGGCATAGGGCTCCAGCAAGGCCATGCGGACACTCTCGGGATAGTCCACCGGCAAGGTCACGGCGCCGGGCTCAGTATCGACCATATTGACCTGAACAAAGGTGGTGACCTGTTTCTCACCCGACTTAGGCTGGTTCGACCAGCGCCCGCCGTTGCCATCGAAGCTAGCCACCTGCACGATTTCAGGATTGAGATAGAGCTGCGGCCCTATGCGGCGCGGCATGCTGGTTGGCCCCGAATTGATCAGGCTCTCGGCCTTGGGCGGCATCAGGATCAGATCGGCTCGGGAACGGTCAATGGTCGCCGTCGCGCCGCGCACTATGCCGGTCATCATGCCAACTTGAGCCAGGATCAGCAGACCTGAAAAAGCCAACGCGATCACCGCGGCCATGTAGCGTCGCCATTCATAGATCAGGGTGGCCAAGGCCAATGACATCGCGCTGCTCCTCGCGGCAGGAACATGCGAGCCAACAGCGATCGGCGCTAATTAATTCGAGGTAAGGCTTGGTGTCGGAAGGATTCTTGCGGCTTCAAGCAGACCAACTAGAGTTCAACCTTCGGGCGCTTGCGGAACCGAGCGGCAAAGCTGAGCAAGCCCAGGCCAACCAATCCCATGCCGGCAACTTGGGCCAAACCCTCCGGAAACAACAGGCTCATCGGGCCACCCAAAACGATCAATCCGCAGATGGCCCAGGTCCGCCACCGGGTAGCCTTTCGGCCTTTTGACCAAGCCTCAAACTCGGGATCGGTCGGCGTGATGGTGTTGACACGCGGCCTGTCGTTGGCGGGGCGGGCCAGAATAGGCGTAGCGACGTCGGGGTGCCGACGGCCAAACTCGCGATGCGGGGCGGGGTAGTTTCCCATGCGGCAATCATACGGGCTCAAGGTTGGCGTGGCGTGAACACCTTGCAGTGCGCCCAATCTGCCAGCTAAGAGGGACCAGAAACCAAGGTAACGCTGCAATGTCTGATTTATTCTCCCCCCTGACCTTCACACGTGGCCCTGCCATGCAGAACCGCTTCATGTTGGCGCCGCTGACCAACCTGCAGAGCCATGTCGACGGCACATTGTCAGACGATGAGTTCAAGTGGCTGACGATGCGCGCGCAAGGCGGGTTTGGGTTGACCATGACTTGCGCGGCCCACGTGCAGGCGGTGGGCCAGGGGTTCCCGGGCCAGCTGGGCGTGTTTTCAGATAGTCATTTGCCGGGGCTCACGCGCTTAGCAACGGCGATCAAGGCAGCCGGCAGCGTCGCCGTCGTGCAACTGCACCACGCCGGGATGCGCTCACCTGAAGCCTTAATCGGGACCAAGCCAGTTTGCCCTTCTGACAATGTTGAGTTCGGGGCTCGCGCGCTCAGCGAGGCTGAAGTGGTTCAACTGATCGAGGACTTCATCGCTGCGGCGGTGCGTGCAGAACGTGCGGGCTTCGACGGGGTCGAGCTGCATGGGGCGCATGGTTACATCCTGTGCCAATTCTTGAGCGCGGAAACCAACCAAAGGACGGACCAGTTCGGCGGTAGCCTGGAAAACCGGACGCGCGTGGTCGATGCCATCATCGACGGCATCCGCGCGCGTTGCCGTCCTGACTTCAATCTGGGTCTGCGACTGTCGCCCGAGCGGTTCGGTATCGTGATGACCGAGAGCCTCGCCCTTGCGGAGCAACTGATGACGGGCGGGAAGCTCGACTACCTGGATATGTCGCTTTGGGATTGCTTCAAGGAACCGAGCGAAGCCGAGTTTAAGGGCCGCAGCCTGCTCAGCTGGTTTGCCGCACTGGACCGTGGCAATACCCGGCTTGGCGTGGCCGGCAAGATTATGAGCCCCGCCGATGTGCAGGCCTGCCTCGACGGCGGAGTCGATTTCGTGCTGTTGGGTCGCGCGGCGATCTTGCATCACGACTATCCGAAACTGATGGCCGCAAACCCAGGTTTCACCCCGGTGAGCGTCCCGGTGACCCGCGACCACCTGCGGGCCGAAGGACTAGGTCCCGCGTTCCTAGACTACATGGCTAGCTGGAAAGGCTTTGTGGTTGAGGAACTTGTCGCCGCCTAGAGCCCGTTGCCTTCAGGCAGTTACGTCTGAAGGGAGAAACTGGGCTCTAATTCAAAAAGCTAGAGCATGTTTCGATCCGATAACCGGTCCCCACTTATGGAACATGCTCTAGAGACAGCGAACGAGCTTGGGTCGAACCCCCTCGCGAAGGGTCAGGGATTGCGTTGGACTGCCCTTGACTTTGATCGTCAGGATCAGCGTCTTGCCGCTCACATGGCCGCCGAATTGTGCTGCTGGGACCTGGGCGGGCTCTGCGGCTTGAGGCCCGCCTCCAAACGATTGGAACGTACCCTTTGCTACAAACTTGCCGGCGGCATTGATTCGGACAGGGCCACTGATGGTGCCTTCAGCGCAATCGGACTGAACCTGAGCCCCGGTCTTGCCGAAGGTAATGATCGTCCGGTCACCACCCCATGTTCCGTTGAGCTCGCGGGTTCCGGCTTGCGCCGCGTCGGTCGGCGAAAGAACGACGGAAATATCGACCGGCACATACTGGCAGGGCTTGATATGCGGCATCAGCGCGAGCGCCTTGTCGCAGTTGCCGGCGCCCAGATCAATCAGGCAAGGCTGCTGGATACCGGCATCAAGC
>JANPNB010000445.1:0-12506 GCA_031427275.1 Alphaproteobacteria bacterium
ACCGCGTACAGCACCTGTCGCTGCAGATTAGAGCGATCGACCCTGTCGGGGTCTGCGAGGACCAGAGTTCCGACCCCCGCCGCCGCCAGATAGAGCCCCGCAGGCGCTCCGAGCCCGCCTGCGCCAACGATCAACACCCGCGCGGCCTTTAGCTTCTGCTGCCCTGGGCCGCCCACCTCGCGCAGCACGAGATGGCGGGCATAGCGGTCAACTTCTTCGTCTGAGAACATCATCGATTTTGACCCAGTTCCCGACAAGGCGTCAGCTCTGCGCTATTGTTGGCGAAGCGACGAGTCGGCCCAGTTAGACATCTAAGCTAAAACCTGGCACGGCGGGCGTCGCGGATTGCGTCTTGCAGCGCGGAGGCAAAGGCCGCCCGCTCCGGCGGACTGAGCGCGCGGGCTACAGGCTCTTCCTTGGCCGACAGGGCCAGTCGCAGTTCCACTAACTGGTTGTCTTCTGTTAGCAGCGAAACGCGCGTGAAGGCCGTGGGGCTCTCCCAGACCAGTTTGGACCAGCGTGGCGTCTCGCGTGTGACCTGGACAGCGCGGTTGGTCACACGAACCCGCTCAATCTGCTTTCCCGCCGCGAAACTTACCAGGAAGGCAATAATGATCGCGAGCACATCCAGGCCTAGGAAGACCGGGACCAAATATGCCCCCATGGACAGGAAAACCGCCGCGCTGGCGCAATTCAACGCTGTGACGACGCCGATCAGAATGACGAAGCCGCGTTCCGAAAGCGACCTATTCGGTCGGATTTCTGCGTCCATGAAGATCATGTCGTCCATCAAATGGCGCGCCTAGCGATATTCGGTCCTGACTTCATTGGTAGGCCAAAGGTAAGCTTGGCGAAAGGTGCCGCATCGCGCCATGCTATTCCCATGCAGAAATCCTTAAAACCCATGACCAAGCGCCTCTCTCCCGCCGAGCGCGCCCGGGTCGAGGAATTGTTCTCGCGGTTCCTGGCTCTGGCCGACGATCCCCGGACCGAGCTCGACTATTCCAGTCCCTATACCTTGGTTACGGCCGTCGCTCTGTCAGCACAGGCCACCGATGTCAGCGTCAATAAGGCGACAAACAAGCTGTTTGCGGTGGCCGATACGCCACAAGCTATGTTGGCGCTCGGCGAAGAGGGCCTGATCCCGCTCATTTCCTCAATCGGTCTCTATCGCACCAAGGCCAAAAACGTGATCGCGGCCGCACGGATGATGATCGACCAGCACGGCGGTGAGGTTCCCCTCAATCGCGCGGCACTTCAGGCACTCCCCGGCGTAGGCCGCAAGACCGCCAGTGTTGTTCTCAATGAGCTCGGAATCGAACCGGCGATTGCGGTCGACACCCATGTCTTTCGCGTGGCCCACCGATTGCGATTATCGGCGGGCAAGACCCCTGATCTCGTAGAGGCAGACCTGATGGCCGTGGTGCCCCAACCCTATCTGACCCGGGCCCATCATTGGCTGATCCTGCACGGGCGCTATACTTGCGTGGCTAGGAAGCCCAAATGTGAGGATTGTGCCCTGGCCGACCTTTGTCCCTCGCGGGAAATCAGCACTTGAAACTCAAGTCCGCCCTGGCACAGCTTCCGACGAGAACTCAGCGACGTCGATGAGCAGGCTTTCAGCCGCCTGTTTCACCAAGTCTCCGCCTTTTTCTGGCGATGCTTGGGCTGGATCTGACCCCATACGTCCATCAGGGTAGCGTGCACGGAAATCCAAAGATTCGCGGATCGGACCGGTCGGCGCAATTTGCGGGGCATAAGCAACTGTCTTGATAGCGTGGGGATAGGCCCATTGGGTCACGGCTATTTCTGACGGCGTCGCATGGCTGCCGTGTCCGGTCGGAAACTGGCGGCCAGCCAGACCCATAACACCTTTCAGGTCCCACCAATTCTTCAGCTTCATAGCAAATCCGCGCGGACGACCCGCAAAGCTGGCCTCTGCATAGAGCTCGGAGAAGGCCGCTTCGATGGTTGCGACATTGCCGCCGTGACCATTCAAGAAATAGATTTTCTCAAACCCGTGGCTGGCAAGGGAACGGGTCCAATCACCAATTGCGGCGATGAAGGTCGAGGGTCGCAGGGAAATCGTGCCTGGAAATCCTAAATGGTGCTGGGCCATGCCGATATTGAAGGTTGGGCCCACCAAAATATCTCCGGTCTTCTGGGCTTCGTGGGCGATAATTTCCGGACAAAGCCAGTCGGTCCCCAGCAGGCCGGTGGGCCCATGCTGTTCATTGGACCCGATGGGTATAATTATCGTCGTGGAGCGCGACAGGAAGGCTTCGGTTTCCTGCCAAGTGGAGAGGTGCAGCAGCATGGGGTTCCCTCAGGCCTCACGCGACAGCGCAAGGTAACCTAAGATGGCCCAGGTCAGGCGTTGCTCCAAGCCCTGCAAATCGCCCCTATCCAACGCCCCATCGATCATACCGCGCCGTAGCGCCTGCACATCCCACGCCGCCTGTATCCCTCCGAGGCGGCGCACGGCCAGAAGGCCGATAATGGCATCGCCGGTTTTGGCACTCGCCGCAGCGACATGCTGGCTTACGCCCAGCGCGTGTTCTTCAATATCGAGAATGCGAGATGGGCCAGGCCGCGTCACTTGGTGGGCAACCGCAACCTTGGCCAAGTGAGTCACGGCAGCGGCTGGACCAAGATCGGTGAGTGGGGTCATGGCCTGAGTAAGCGCATCATCAAACGCCCCGGCTTCTCGCTCTATCAGGGCCACCATGATGAATACTGATAGAGTGAGCAAACGAGGCCTTCTTTGGCTTGCCTTATTCTGAAGTCCTCGACATCGTCCCTGCGGTTGAGAATGCGTAACAGGAGTATGACGAAGAGGTGGGGGATTCGTAGTTCTCTACGGACAGTCGAATTTCCTGCGCCTAACCATTGCGCCGACCCGCCCTCTCCGCATAACTCCTGTCTGAATTGAACAAGGAGTGCGAGCAATGAGCGACGGTGAGATATTCCCGGTGCCAGAGGCTTGGGCCAAGACAACCCATATGGATGCCAAAGCCTATGAGGCTGCGGTTGCCCGGGTGGAAAACGACCCCGATGGATACTGGCGCGATGTTGCTAGCCGACTGGATTGGATCAAACCCCCGACCCAGATCAAGGACACCTCGTTTCACAAACACCCATTCCATATTCGCTGGTACGCCGACGGCATTTTGAACGTCTCAGTCAATTGTCTGGACCGCCACCTTGAATCGCGGGGAGATCAGGTCGCGATTATCTGGGAGAGCGATGAAGGCGACGCCTACACAACGCTGACCTATAGCCAACTTCACGCTGACACCTGCCGAATGGCAAATGTCCTCAAGGCAAAGGGCGTCAAGAAAGGTGACCGGGTTACCATCTACATGCCGATGATTCCTCAAACCGCCGTGGCCATGTTGGCCTGCGCGCGGATCGGGGCTGTGCATTCGGTAATCTTTGGCGGCTTTTCGCCCGACAGCATCGCGGGCCGGATCCAAGATTGCGATTCCCGGATCGTAATTACGGCCGACGAGGGTCTGCGCGGCGGGAAGATTGTACCGTTGAAGCGCAATGTCGACGAAGCGCTGGACCAATGTCCCAACGTTACCGATGTAATCGTCGTGCGCCGAACGCGAGCCGATGTACCGATGAAGGTCGGTCGCGACGCCTTCTATTCCGATCTAAAGACAACCGTGCCAGACACCTGCGATCCAGAGCCGATGAACGCCGAAGATCCCCTGTTCATCCTTTACACGTCAGGTTCGACGGGCAAGCCTAAGGGAGTGCTCCATACGACTGGAGGCTACCTGGCTTGGGCGGCCCACACCCACGAACTGGTCTTCGATTATCGTCCGGGCGCGGTTTTTTGGTGCACTGCCGATGTGGGCTGGGTGACGGGACACAGCTACGTGGTCTACGGCCCCCTCGCCAACGCCGCGACGAGTGTGATGTTTGAAGGCATCCCCAACTATCCGACCAATTCCCGTTTTTGGGAGGTGGTCGATAAACACAAGGTAGAAATTTTTTATACGGCCCCCACCGCTATTCGAGCGCTCATGCGCTACGGCGACGCTCCGGTAAGCAAGACCAGCCGCAAGTCTCTGCGCCTCTTGGGGACGGTGGGTGAACCCATAAACCCTGAAGCCTGGCTTTGGTACCATCGCGTGGTGGGTGATAGCCGGTGCCCGGTGGTCGATACCTACTGGCAAACCGAGACAGGGGCCTGTTTGGCAACACCACTCCCCGGCGCCACCCCCCTAAAGCCTGGCTCCTGCGGCAAGCCGCTGCCCGGGGTTAAGTTCGAGTTGGTGGATGCCGAGGGCAAGGTGCTTCACGGCCCGGCGAGCGGGAATCTCTGCATCACCGACTCATGGCCAGGTCAGATGCGAACGGTCTATGGCGACCACGACCGGTTCTTCAACACCTACTTTTCCGCCTATGCTGGCAAGTACTTCACGGGCGATGGCTGCCGTCGCGATGAGGACGGCTACTACTGGATAACCGGCCGCGTTGACGATGTAATCAACGTGTCGGGTCATCGACTGGGCACGGCGGAAATCGAGAGCGCCTTGGTCAGCAATGAGAACGTCGCCGAGGCTGCGGTGGTCGGATACCCCCACGATGTGAAGGGCCAGGGCATCTACTGTTTTGTGACGTTGAAGGCCGACGTCACGCCCACTGACATCCTGCAGGCAGAATTAAAGGGCTGGGTCCGCCGCGAAATCGGACCCTTCGCGGCTCCCGACATAGTGCAATTCGCACCTGGTCTGCCGAAAACCAGGTCTGGCAAAATCATGCGTCGTATCTTGCGGAAGATTGCCGAGAACGACCTGTCGAATTTGGGCGACACGACGACCCTTGCTGACCCGTCCGTGGTGGATGATCTGGTCCAAAATCGGATTGGCTGACGCTTGGCGCGATCATGAACTGGCCTGTTGTTCTGCTATTGAGTTTCGGGGCCATGGGCGTGAGTCACTCCGCTTGGGGTTGGGTGCCAACGGTTATGGAATCTCGCCTGTTGTCGCGCGGCCAAATGGTTGTGGAAGTGAAGCCAGACAAGGACGGCTCCTCAGGTCTGATCCGAGCAGCCATTGACATCGATGCCCCTGCGGAAGCGGTCTGGCAGGTCTTGGTTGACTGCGAACTTGCTCCGCTCATGGTGCCGAACCTGAGTTCCTGCAGAATCCTTGAACGCGACCCGCTCGGTCGATTTGACGTCCGAGAGCACATTTCAAAGTCACTCTTCTTCTTGCCGTCTCTCCGAAATGTCTTCCGGTCGGATTACGATCCGCCACGTGGGATTCGCATCCGCCGAACGGGCGGGGACATGAAGACACTTGAAGGCGAGTGGAGCCTTGTAGCGCAAAGCAACGGAACCATCACCCGGGCGCTTTATCAGGGACGCGCGACCGCACCGTTTTCGGTTCCAGGCCCAATTGCGCGGCTGGTCCTGCGTGATCAGATCGGCAGCGGCCTCGCCGCATTGCGACGTGAGGCGCGCGCCGCGGCGAGCCGACCATGAACCCAGACTTGCCGATAAACCTTCGCTTGGCCTGCGAGCAACTCTTGGAGGGCGTTGTGCGTAGGGATCTTGCCCGGCGCGCTGGACAGATATCAGAGGCTTATCGTCGAGAATTGGGCTCCCAAGGCGTAATAGGCGATCAGTTCGACGCCACGGCCTATGTCCTGACGCGTCTGCCCGCCACATATGCCGCGTGTCTACGGGCCTTGGTTGAGGCCAGGGCTCAGCTACCTGAATTCACACCAACGCGCTTGTTGGATGCCGGATCGGGCCCTGGAGGCAGCTCTTGGGCTGCACTTGAGGCTTGGCCGAGCCTAGACCGTGTCTTGCAGATTGACTCAAATACGGCCTTTTTGAATGTGTCTAAGCTGCTGTCTCGTCAGGCTCACATTGCTCTTCAAAATGCCGAGCAAATGCGTGCAGATGTGACAACAGGAGGCCCATGGCCAAGTGCTGATCTCGTTGTTGCTAGCTATGCGTTGGCGGAGATTCCCCCAGCAAGACTGGAGATCACCCTCACGGCACTTTGGGCCGCATGTGAAGGGCTTTTGGTCGTTATCGAGCCCGGCACCCCAGCGGGTTGGCGGCGGATGTTGAGCGCACGGGACCACTTGATCGCGCTTGATGCGCAGGTGATCGCACCCTGTCCCCATGCGCAGGCTTGCCCAATCCTACGCAAAGAGTCGGAGGGAGACGATTGGTGTCACTTCAGCCAGCGCCTGCCTCGGTCTCGGGATCACAGACTGGCCAAGGGTGCCGAAGTGCCTTTTGAGGATGAGAAGTTCATTTATCTGGCAGTTTCGCGTCCCTCAGTGTGGCGAGCCGAGCCCTCGCCTCGGATATTGGCCCCCCCACGGATGACCAAACCCGCCCTAAACGCCAAGCTCTGTTGCCCTGATGGGCGGGTTGAAGATCGGCTCATATCGCGACGCGACAAACCCGCCTTTGCCAAGGCCCGGCGACTGGGTTGGGGGGACACGCTCGACTGAGCGCTGTCGCACGATCATTCAGTGCGGTGGGTCTTCCTGAGGCGGGGCCGTGACCCCGTCCAACAAATCTCCTACCCGATCCTCCTGTACTGCGGGCATGGGAAGGGGTGCCGCGACGACCGGAGCAGGCATCGCAGCAGGTGCAGCCTCGATCTCCACGGACTTCGGCGCTTCCTCGGTCTTGGGTTTTTCGACAGAGAGCGCGGGCGGTGACTCCTCTGGCATCGGCAAGAGTTCGGACGCAACCAAGGGAGCCGAAGGTGCCTCGGTCGTAGGCTCTCCTGGCAAATGTCCCTTCTCCGGGGCACCGAGCACACCCAAGACAAACCCGGCCACGGCGCAAAGACCGACAACCCCGGCGACGATCCTCAAAATGCTCTGCGGCATGCTCCACATAACCCAACCACTAGAGCGCAGAAGCGCCGAGGGGAAGACACCGCGCGATGGAATCAGATTTGCAGCGCCTGGGTTCCTTGGATCGAAATGGGACCTTGGTCATGACCACCGTTCTCCTGCCCGACCTAACCTCAGCCAAGCGCGCCAACGCTGGGCGCGAGGTTCTGACTTTTCGCCATCGTTTGGACGAGACAGGCCTGTTCTCCGACGCCGCTCTCGCGCGTCTGATTGACGAGACGCCTCGCGACAAAATCACGATCCGAACACGAGGTCGCAGGACGGCTGAGTCGTGGATATCGGGCGAAGCTGGCCACCTTAATGGCGCTGATCTGGTTGCTGCGGCCAGAAAGGGTCATCTCTGGATAGAGATGCCCGCAGTACAGAATATCCGGTACGCGCGGGTGTTTGACAGACTGATGGACGAATTCGGACACGCGCTCGGCCTGCGGCTGCTGGAAGCCGATGCTCAGGTCGTGATCGCGAGTCCGAATATGGACGCTGTGTTCCGTGTGGACACAGTCGAGACCATGGCTTTGCATGTGCGGGGACAAGAAGTTCTCCAGGTGCATGCACCGACCGCGCCTCAGCTTCATGAACAACGACTAGAGGCCATACTGCGGGAGGAGGCCCCCGCCGACCTCCCAGCCGATCAGAACCTTAGCTCCGGCGCCACGCCGATTTTGCTGCGGGCGGGCGAGGCGGCATGGTGGCCGCTCCATTCACCTCATCGCAGCGTGAGCGGTGATGACCTGAATGTGTGGATGGCGGTTAATTTCGTTTCGACCAAAACTCGGCGGGCAAACGGGGTTGTCTACGCAAGCGGGTTTTTGCGGCGGGTTTTAGGCTTGCAAGACAATCTGCGTCTTTCGCCAAAACTATTGCTTCCGCTCTACCTAGTTGTCGGCAAGCTCTTGAAAAGACTGCCACGCCGCTCGATTGCGCGGCCGAGTCCGCTCACTCGATTTGAGGTGGACTTGCGCGCGCCGGGCTGCATCCGCTGGCGACGGCGAGTGGATGAACATGTCCGCCGCGCGGCCTAATCCCATTATTTGGTAAACGCCTCTTAACCTCATCCCGCTAGACCGAACCTTCAGTTGCGGGAGGCTTGGCAGAATGGCGCGGATTGCGCGTAAAAAGGGTCTAGCGCTCGGACTTCAAATCGCCGGCATGGCTTGGAACCATTCCACAACCGCACGGCTGCGGGGCGGGATGGTTGCCGCAGTCGGGGTTAGCTTGGCCGTCGCCATGGCCACCTATAATGTCAGCGACCCCAGTTTCAACGCCGCCTCAACCGCGCCGCCTGTCAACGCATTGGGCAAGATAGGGGCAACCCTTGCTGACCTAGGACTTCAGTCCTTTGGACTCGCCGCCGCTTTAGCTGCTCTACTGATGGTGATTTTTGGCCTCTTCCGTGTGGTGGCCGCCGATCCGGAACAAACCCGCGACCTTGTTCGGACGCGCGCGTCCGTCGGCGTGCTTGGCCTCCTGGCCCTCGCCGGACTTCTTGCCGCGCCTCCAGCACCTTCGATTTGGCCCCTCGCCCGCGGACTGGGCGGAATCTGGGGTGACGGCGTGCTTCATGGATTGGCTGAGCTCATTTCTTATGCCCGTTTGCCATTTGGACTATGGATCGCGACACTTGTCTTGGCGCTTACTTCGGGATGGGCCCTCGGGTTTGCCCTGGGTCTGAGGCGCATCGACCTAGTCTCGACCGGGGAGTGGTTGGCACACGCCTTCCGACGGGGCCCCAGATCAATCGGAGCTGGTGCCCAAGTTCCTCTTGCTCCGATCAGGTCTGCCAACCCACGTCGCAACCGCAACGATGTTCAGGACACCCAACTCACGACTGAGGTTCCGCCTATCGATAGTGCGACCACGTTACCCGTTGCCATTAAGACACCCAAGCCGGCAATGCGAGAATCAGGTCGTGAGTTGCGGGAAGCGCAGGGAGCCTTTGATTTTGTTAGGCCCGGCGGCTTTGCGTTACCTGAACTGTCGATGCTGGCTAAGCCAAAACCACGAGCTGCCTCCTTCGACGAGGGCGCGCTTAGGCAGAACGCGCAGCTGCTCGAGAGTGTGCTGGCCGAGTTCGGCGTTCGTGGCCAAATCGATCAGATCCGGCCCGGCCCCGTGGTCACGCTCTATGAGCTGGTCCCCGCACCCGGTGTGAAGTCGGCCAGGGTGGTGGCGCTATCGGATGACATTGCCAGATCCATGAGCGTCGCGGCTTGCCGCGTCGCTGTGGTGCCCGGTCGAAACGCCATAGGGATTGAGCTACCCAATGCGCGGCGAGAAACCGTTTATCTGCGCGATCTGCTGGCCAGCTCAGAATATGAGAAGTCGAGCCAAGCTTTGCCCATGGCCTTGGGAGAGAATATTGGCGGCGAGCCCTACATTGCCGACCTCTCGAAGATGCCTCACCTGCTGATCGCTGGCACCACTGGTTCTGGAAAATCGGTGGGCGTCAACGCCATGATCCTGTCGATCCTCTACCGGCTTTCGCCCGAACAATGCCGGTTCATTATGATCGACCCCAAGATGCTTGAGCTAAGCGTCTATGATGGCATTCCACACCTTCTGGCCCCCGTCGTTACCGATCCGAAGAAAGCCATTGTCGCGCTGAAGTGGACCGTGCGTGAGATGGAGGATCGCTATCGCCTGATGTCGAAGATCGGCGTGAGGAATGTCGCGTCCTACAATGAGCGAGCCAAGGAAGCCGCGGCTAAGGGCGAGCATTTTGAGCGGACGGTGCAAACAGGCTTCGATGATGCGGGTCGCCCGATGTACGAGAGCGAGCGGATTGATCCCAAACCGATGCCCTACCTCGTTGTTGTAATCGACGAAGTTGCCGATCTCATGATGGTCGCGGGTAAGGATGTGGAGAGTGCCGTCCAACGGCTGGCCCAGATGGCGCGTGCCGCCGGTATTCATCTGGTCATGGCGACCCAGCGTCCCTCGGTGGATGTTATTACGGGGACAATCAAGGCGAATTTCCCGACACGTATTTCATTCCAGGTCACATCGAAGATCGACAGCCGAACCATTCTCGGTGAGCAGGGTGCCGAGCAGCTGCTGGGTCAGGGCGACATGCTTTACATGGCCGGCGGCGGTCGAATCACCCGCCTCCACGGGCCGTTTGTCTCGGATCAAGAGGTCGAGGCGGTCGCCAAGTTCCTGCGCGATCAAGGTCAGCCACATTACCTCGACGAAGTTACCGCCGGAGGTGATGACGATGGAGAGGATGGCGAGTTTGGTCTCGACGAGAGTGGTGGATCTGGCGATGATCTCTATGATCGCGCCGTCGCCGTTGTGACGCGCGACCGGAAGGCATCGACCTCTTACGTTCAACGCCGACTACAGATTGGCTACAATCGAGCGGCGACACTGATTGAGCGTATGGAGCACGAGGGGGTTGTCAGCTCCGCCAATCACGCCGGTAAGCGTGACGTGCTTGCACCGCCGCCACCATAGGCGACGACATCGGCTTGTGGATCATAGTCGCCACAGCGCCCGGTTTAGGGGTCACCCCTCCCAGTGGTAACGACATCGCAACACCCGCTGGCTTAGGCTGCGCGATCAAGGTCTCTGGGGCGCGACCGAATGAACAAGATACTTGACGAGGGCCTAGACGAGGTCGCGGCGCGATCCCATCAGGGATTTGGCATCCGCATGGTCGTCACCTTCGCCGCGATCAGCCTCATATCGACTATGCTGCCCTGGCGCATCTGCCTTGCCTGGGTGTGTGCCCAGACGATTTCTGAGACATTCTCTTGGGTAGTATCGAAGCCACAATCCTTGGGTAAAGCAGCTGGTCCCGGCCGCCGCATTGTGATGCTGATTACCTTAGCGACCGGCTGCATAATCTGGTCGTTTCTGGGGGGCATGTTGTGGATGGCGGGAACGCCAGAGACGGCCGTTTCCGCAGTGCTGATCTGGCTCTCGGTGATTATGTTCACCCAAACCAACGCCTATCAGTCGCCGACGGGCTTCATTGTCGGGGGCGCGGTTCCCGGCTTGGGTATGCTGACCTTCGTCCTGCTTGGACCCAACCCGCTGCATTTGCCGCTCTTGCCGGTCGGTGGACTTTTTATCCTGACCTTGGTTTTCGCCAGTGAGGGTGCCATGCGAGCCTTGGCGGTCAGGCAGAAATTTAACGAGGCCCAAGCCAAGCTTGCGGCTTCAGAGGCCGAGTATCGCGTTTTGGCCGACAACATCACCGATGTCATTTCCGTGCACGAACAGGGTGGCCGGGGCGTGTTTATCTCGCCGTCTGTGCGCAGCATGATGGGCTATGAGCCCGAGGAGCTTTTGTCGGCCCCCAATGATAAGTTCATTCACGCCGATGATGTGCCGTGGGTGACATCGGAAATTCGTAATGTGCTAGCCGGCGAGGGCGAGCGCACGCTCCAGTATAGAGTGCTCCGCAAGGATCGCTCTGAAGTCTGGGTGGAGACGAGTTTCGGCACGATCCCTTCGCCAGACCCAAACGCGGCAGCCCGTCTGCTGTCTTTGTCGCGAAACATAGAGTCGCGCAAAGCTATGGAGACCGAGCTCGTCGAAGCACGTGAGCGCGCCGAAACAGCCTCCGCGGCCAAGTCCGACTTCCTTGCCAATATGACGCATGAGCTGCGGACACCGCTCAATGCAATCATCGGCTTTGCTGGCATCTTGAAGACATCCCAACGCTTGGTGCCTGAAGACGCCCACCATGTTGGCTTGATCCACGAAGCCAGCGGTACCCTGTTGGAGCTAGTCAATAGTGTTCTGGACTTCTCCAAATTGGAGGCTGGCGGTGTCGAGCTTGAATCCAAGCCGTTTGATCCAGCAGCACCAGCCCGCGCGATCGTCAGCTTGCTGGCCGAGCAAGCAGCCCTAAAAGGCTTGAGCTTGTCGGTGGAAACCGTGGGAGAGATCGCGCCGTTGCTCGGCGATCCCGCGCGGATTCGCCAGGTCTTGCTGAACTTCCTGTCGAACGCGCTGAAGTTCACTCAAACGGGCGGCGTCGTCGTTACAGTTCGCCAAAGCCCAGCCGGGCCCGCCCGTGAACAGCATGTCCTTGGCTTTGCGCAGGCCCATCACCCACGGGTGGATCAGCACCTCGGTGGCGACCGCGCCCATGGTGTGGGTCACCGGGTCGCTGAAGAACGCATCCTCTGACGCAACCACCAGGTCGCACATGTTGGCCAGCATGAACCCGCCGGCGACGCACGCTCCCTGAACTTGCGCCACGGTCGGTTTCGGAAAGTCCCAGATGCGCAGGCAGTAGTCGAAGTAGCGGGTCTGCTCGTAGGCCCAGCGTTCCTCCACCGTGAAGTCGGCGCGCTTGGCCTGCGCTTCCTTCAGGTCGTGGCCGGCGGAGAAATGATCCCCGCGGGCGCCGAGCAGCACGACACGCGTGCCCTCGTCGGCCGACGCGGCGGTGAAGGCCGCGTCGAGTTCGTCCAGCATCTGCTGGCTCTGCGCATTCCGCGCTGGCGGCCGCGCCAGCCACAGGCGCCGGACGGCGCCGCACTGTTCGATGTCGATCAATTCGTTCATGCGAGTTCCCGAAGAATGCTTTCATTGTCCTGCCCAAGTGCGGGTCCGGGCCGGGGCACTGCGGCCAAGCCGCTGCCGATCCG
>JANPNB010000446.1:0-10920 GCA_031427275.1 Alphaproteobacteria bacterium
TATAGGCAGTGAGCGTCCTGGGTCACGCCGGTCGTCGCAGTCAGAAATCAGCTTTCCACGCCCGGCCTTGGGCGGTCTGCAGACCGGCTCACTGCGATACTGACGGTCGTCCACCAACTGGATTTGCGCCAAGCGGCCCCATCCCGCCATCGGGGTCTAGAGGCCTTGGAGCCAGCCGTGTCCACAGCACCATCCCATCGGGCGTCGGCTCACCGGAGGCAACACCGAGGGTGAATGGGTTCTCTCGAATGCGCGACGCTGCGATGACGCCGCCCGTGGAAGGCAGCAATGCTAGGCCGGCGACCCAAGCCGCTTGCCGCAAGAGTTGCCGACGCGACTTCATTTCCACGGTCATCCACGGTCCCCCAACGTGTTCAGGCCTCTAGCTCGATGTCCCAGTAGAGGTAGTCCAGCCAACTCTCATGCAAGTGGTGCGGTGGAAATCGCCGACCGCGATCTTGGAGTTCGAAGGAGGTAGGCCGTCGGGGCTTGTGGAAGGGCTGCATGTGGGCCTCTGCGGGCGTGCGCCCACCTTTGGTCAGGTTGCAGCGGGCGCAGGCGGTAACGATGTTTTCCCATGTTGTGCGACCGCCCCTTGAGCGCGGCACCACATGATCAAAGGTCAGATCGACGCCGGAGCGACAATACTGACAGACGAACCTGTCGCGAAGGAACAGGTTGAACCGCGTAAAGGCCGGAGGGCGATCTTGGGCGACATATTGCTTCAGCGAGACGACGCTAGGAAGCTGCATGGCGAAATTCGGGGAATGGACCACCTGGTCATAGGTGGAAACAACATCGACGCGATCCAGGAACACAGCCTTGATGACGTCCTGCCATGGCCACAATGACAGAGGGTAATAGCTCAACGGCCGAAAGTCGGCATTCAGCACAAGGGCGGGCGATCCCGAAGGCGGGCGGCTAAGCACCTGCATGTTCGGAGACTCCGAAGCGCCTTGGCGCGCTGCTATTGTTTGATGGTGTCCTGAAGACTCTGCCCTTGTTCAAATCCGTGCGCGTCGCGACCAGGATTGAACCGAATTGGGCTCTGATTCCCGATGCCTGAGAACCCTAGGGGAGATTTGACGACATCTCCATGACGTTGATCGTCCCCGCTCGCGTCTGGCTTAGGATCAGCGGACGAGCGGGGCGCGTTTCAGCAACATCTAGACGCCAACGATGGCAGTCGCGCCGGCCAGAGCCAAGCTGATCGAAACGAATGCAACAGCGACAATCACGTCGAAGGCACGGGCGAAGGCGGGAAGGGTGCGGCTGGTCATGGTCAATCTCCTTTTGTATCGGTTCCGAGCGGTGTGTCCGTCTGGACATTCACAAGATACGACTTATCTAAACGATGTACAGTTTCATTTTACAATGTACGACATGCAAATATGCATAGCTGTTTTGGCCACACAAAAAGCAAAGGGTCCCGCGAGGGACCCTCCACTGTCGAACGGTGTTGAGTGCGAGTTAGGCGAGGTTCACCAGCGCGGTTGCGGCGGCGACCGTCAGACCAAGGACCACTAAGTACACGGGCGCAATGCGGTCAAAGAAGCGTTCGAATTTTGGTATAGACACAAGAGACATGACACATTCCTTTTCAATTGGATCCCCGAGGGAGCGGGGCCATTCTTATGTGAACGATGCTAAGATACGATTTATCTAAACATTGTCAAGATGGCCTTTACGGCCTCCAGTTATAGTTTTACGGTGCCCGTCATGAGAGAAGCTGCATCAGCTGAGCCTCGGCCCTACCATCACGGCGACCTTCGCCGGGCACTGATAGACGCCGCCCGCCGACTGCTAGAGGCCGAAGGCCCGTCGGCGCTTTCGCTCCGGGCCGTGGCTCGTGAGGCCGGCGTCAGCCCTGCCGCGCCCTATCATCACTTTAAGGACAAGGGTGAGCTCTTGCATGCCGTGGCAGAGCAAGGCTGGGACATGTTAAACAACGCTCTGACCGAAGCCCGCGCAAAAGCCTTGACCGTTCGCGACAAGATGTCTGGCCTCGGCGTGGCCTATGTCGTTTTCGCGCGCGCCAACCCCAGCCTCTATCACGTGATGTATGATGGCTCCCGCGACCAGGAAGGCCTCCTTGATCATGTGCTCTTGAAGGATGACAGCGCCTATTGTCAGGTCCGCGATACGCTGGTTGAGGCCGGGGCCGATCCTACCGACCTTGTGAATCTAGAACTCGCCACCACCGCGGCCTGGAGTGCCGCGCACGGATTGGCCGAAATGGCGTCTTTCAAACAATTCGATCACTTGAAGATCGCCGTGGGTGGCGAAGAGGCGTTCTTCCGTGGCGTCTTCGAGCACATGCGGATTTTCGCCCAAGACGATCCAGCCTAGGCTGCGGCGGGTGACCGCCAGATTTGCCCCCTCACCCACCGGACGCCTGCATCGCGGCCACGCCTTTTCGGCCCTCACAGCCTACAAAACAGCAACAGAAGTCGGCGGGCGATTTGTCGTTCGCATCGAAGACATCGACGCTACCCGTTGCCGTCCAGAGTTCGAGGCCGGAATTCTGGAGGACCTAGCTTGGCTGGGCCTGACCTGGGAGGAGCCGGTACTTCGCCAGTCTGACCACCTCACCGACTACGAAGCCATGATTTCGGCGCTCACGGCTCGCGGGCTGACCTACCGATGCTTCAAGACCCGCCGGGATGTCGCCCAAGCCATCGCCAGCGCACCGCATGGCAAAACTGAAGCCTTTGTCGGCTCACCAATTCCCCTTGCCGAAGAATCTGATCGTCTTGCCCACGGTGAACCCTTCGCTTGGCGATTGTCTTTGGAGCGGGCCAAGGCCGAGCTAGGCGGGTTCCAAGACCTATCGTTTTATGACGACGATCTGGGCGTTATCGCTGCCGAGCCTGAGCGGGCTGGCGACATTATTCTGGCGCGGAAGGATGTGGGCATTGCCTACCACCTCGCTGTGGTCATCGATGATGCGCGCCAAGCCATCAGCCATGTGGTCCGTGGTGAGGACCTCCGCGAGGCTACGCATATTCAACGCCTATTGCAGGCCCTGCTCCACCTGCCCACGCCGTCTTATCGCCATCACAGACTTATCCTTGGCACCGATGGCGAACGCCTGTCCAAACGACACCAATCCGAAACTTTGGCAAACCTCCGGAACCAAGGCATGACGGCTCTAGACCTTCGACGGGAGTTTGGATTTGACTGACGCGCCACCTGACACCGCGCGCAGCCGGGCGTTGGTTGTCTTGCTCTTAGGTGCCTGCGTGATCGGGGTTGGGCCGGTCCTGGTTCGGCTGGCTGAGGTCGGACCCGCTGCTGCAGGATTCTGGCGGCTAGTGTTCGCTCTCCCCCTATTGGCAGCATTGGCGCGGCACAACGGCGATGGGGTGGGTCGGCCAAATCGGTTGGTCCTGCTGGCTGGCATAGCCTTCGCCCTGGACCTTGGCTTCTGGCACTACGGCATCGCCTACACCTCGGTGGCCAAGGCGACAGTGCTGTCGAACTTGACACCGGTCTTCGTCACGGCCGCCGCCTGGATATTTCTGCGGCAACGTCCCCAGCGGATGTTTCTGGTAGCAGTCGCCCTGGCGCTTACGGGGGCTTGGATCATGGCCTTGGCTAAGGGCTCGGGCTCGCTCGGAAAATCGCCGGCGCTGGGCGACGCACTCTCGGCCATCACAGCCATCTGGTACGCGCTTTATTTTATGACGGTCAGCGCAGCCCGAACCACCCAGGGCGCAACACGGATCATGTTCTGGTCGACCCTGACCGGTGCTCCGATTCTGCTCCTGGCCGCACTTGGATTACAGGAACAGTTGTTGCCTGATTCTATCGTGGGATGGGGGGCCTGCATGGGTCTTGGCCTGATGCACGTTGCCGGTCAGGGATCGATTGCCTGGGCGCTGGGCCGTCTTCCCGCCGCGGTCGCCTCGGTCGTGGTCCTGATCCAACCGGTTGTCGCCAGCGTCTTAGGTTGGCTGCTGTTCAATGAACTCTTTGGCCCTTGGCAGGCGGTTGGAGCTGCCATAGCGCTGGGCGGGGTGGTTCTTGCTCAATGGAGCGCGCGCGCCAAATCTCAGAGCTGATAGGCGAGACGGGCCACTTCGATGGTCGCGAGTTTCGCATCAAACCTCGACCAATCGTCGGCCTGCGCGATGTCTGACCAGATCTCTTCAATCTCGTCGATCAACAATTCCTCCGGTTCAGCTCTCGCAAAATAGCCTGCTGACAGACGTTGGCCGTTTAGGGGTTTATAGGTGCTAATCGCCCCTCGAAATTCGTCGAACTCAACGCTGCGATAGATGCCGGCCCGAGAGCTTGCCATGGCACGTTCATGATTGCCGCAGAACCAGTCAAAAAAGAACGGCTCCCAGCGCAGGGCAGCAGCACCAAAGGCCAGGGCTCTGAAGGCTGAACCGACCAGGGCCGCATCGGTCTCCGCCGTCTGAGACTCCAACCCCAGCCGCGCCAACATAGCCGCCGTAAGTTCAACACGGTATGCCCCGCCAAAACCGTTCAGGGCGGCAACTAAGCCGTCTTGATCCGTCGTCGCCGATGACAGGGCTCCAGCCAACTGTTGGAGGTTCCAGAACACGGCCTCAGGCTGTCGCCCGAAGCTATAAAGCCCTTGATGGTCGAAATAGGCCGCCACGAAATTCGGATCATTATGCGGCAGGAAACGGTAGGGGCCGTAGTCGAAGCTCTCCCCTGTCAGGTTCATGTTGTCAGTGTTCAGCACACCATGGACGAACCCGGCCGCGATCCATCGGGCCGTCAAATGCGCCGCGCGCGCCACCACCGCATTCAGCAACGCGACCGCAGGATCGGGCGAACCCAACAGATCCGGATAGTAGGTCTCGATCGAATAGGTAATCAGGCGCTGGGTCAGGTCGGGGCGCTCCAGATAGGCTTGTCGCTGAAATGTCCCGAAGCGAATATGGCTGTGGCTAAGGCGGAACAAAACCGCTGACCGGGTCGGGCTGGGCTCGTCGCCCCGAGTCAAATCCTCGCCGGTTTCAATCAAGCTGAACGACTTGGAGGTCGGTACACCCAGTGCCTCTAACATGGCGGTGGCCAAGACCTCGCGCACACCGCCTTTGAGTGTTAGCCGCCCGTCGCCCTGCCGCGACCACGGCGTCGGCCCAGACCCCTTGGTGCCCAAGTCCAATAGCCGGTCGGTGCCCACCTCAAGCATCTGGGCAAAGGTAAAGCCCCGACCGTCGCCAAGGTCAGGGTTGTAAACGCGAAACTGATGGCCGTGATAACGCTGCGCCAGGGGCTCAGCGAAATTTCCCGGCAATGGAACAAACCGTCCGAAGTGGCTGGTCCAGGCTTCATCGCTCAAACTGTCCAAGCCCACGGTGACTGCGGCGCGTTGATTGCGAAACCGCAGGACTGTCTTGGGGAAGTCCGCACCGCGCACGGGATCTGCGAACTCCGGGCCCAGATCGGGAAGGCGAGGTTTGGGTCGGTAAGCACTGGAAGGCTGCATGAGGTGTCAATCGTTCCGGTCGGATCGCATCTTCGCCCGGCGCGCAACGCCTGCGGCCAACCCGTTGAAGGTCAGCCCCTGAACGAGGACCGAGAACGTCGCGACCACGAAGGTCGCGCTGAGAATAATCGGTCGCGCTGGGCCTTCCGGCACACTCAACGCCAGGGCCAGGGACAAGGCACCGTGCAACCCACCCCAGGCCAGGACCAGACTCGCACCCGGCTCCTCATGGCGGGTCCGAAAATAGTAACCCCAAGGCAAGACCACGGCGAACCGCGCAACCAACACCAAAACGATGGCCGCAGCCCACAGTCCCGCCAATCGCGGATCAAACGGCAGGATGATCAGTTGTAGCCCAAGCAGGAAGAACAGCAGGGCATTCAATAGCTCGTCCACCAGTTCCCAGAAGTCGTGCATGGCGAGCGCGGAAGGGCCACTACGCCGAATATCGCCGATCAGCAGGCCAGCCCCGACCACCGCAATAGGCCCGCTGACGTGCAGCAGGCCTGCCAAGGCATAGGCACCGGCCGCAAGCGCCAGAGACATGGAAACGATCACCACATGGTCGGTGACCTTTTGCATTGCCCTGATTACCAGCCAGCCACATCCCAGCCCCAGAGTTAGCCCGCCGAACGCCTCAATAGCGACCTGGGTCAGACCTTCCATCGGAGTCGATGCGCCCCCCGCCGCAAGGGTCACCAGTGCCAGGAACACCACAATCCCGACCCCGTCATTAAACAGCGCCTCGCCCTGCAACACCGTCTGCATGCGCCTGGACAACATGCCTTGCTTGACCGTGGCCAGGACCGCGATCGGATCTGTCGGACTGATTAAGGCTCCAAAGACCAGTGCCCATGGCAAGGTGAGATCCACGCCTAGAATCTGAGCCAGCCCCCAGACGCCAAACCCGACGATGAGGGTCGAGGCCGCCACGCCGAGCGTCGCCAAGCCGCCAATCGACCACGCCCGACGCCGGAGTTCCTTCAGATCGACCTGCATCGCCCCGGCGAACAGCAAGAAGGCCAACATGTAGCCCAGCACCGCCCGGGCAAAGTCGATGCGACCGACTGAGGAGATTAGCGACGTCGCGACGGCTGTTGTTGATTCAAAGTGCCGCAAGCCCGCCAGGATCAGAGCGCCTGCCAGACCAACGAGGGTCATAGCGACCGCAGGCGGTGCCTTGACCGTTCGCGCATTAACCCAGCCTCCCAGCGCAACCAGCACGAGGAAGAGACTCAGGAGTTCGAAGGCTGTCATCGCGCCAAACTAGCCCAGCGCGATCCTTAATGCAGCGGCAGCTTCCTGCGCGGCCGCATCTACCGCTGGGGTCACATCGCCCATCAGGTAGAAGTCATGCACCATGTCGGGATAGTGGATGTGGGTCGTTTTGATGCCCGCGTCACTCAGTCGCTTGGCATAGTCGCGGCCCTCGTCCTGCAAGGGATCGTAGCCCGCCGTGGAGACGAAGGCCGGTGGAGTGCCGGAAACATTAGCCTGTGGCCCCAAGATCACCCGCGCCCGCTGCGGATGATTGCCCACCGCAATACAGTCGTCGAACCAAGCAATCGCGGCTTTGTTGAGCACCGGACCGTCTAGGCGTTCCCGCGAAGCCGTGCCCTCATCGGGGCAGATATAGGGATAGAGCAACAGCTGATAGGCCAGCCGCCGCTTGGGATCGTTTTTCAGGTCAATGGCAATGGAGGCTGCCAGGTTGCCGCCTGCCGAACAGCCGCCAGTGGCGATCCGAGCCGGGTCGAACCCGATCTCAGAGGCGTGATCGAAGGCCCAACGGGTGGCGGCTAGGCAGTCATCATGGCTGGCTGGGAACGGGTGCTCCGGCGTTAGGCGATAGGCGATGGCCAAGACCCGAAATCCGGAATGCTTGGCCAAGCGGCGACAATGACCGTCATGGGATTCCAGGTCGCCGATGGCGAAGCCGCCGCCGTGAAAATAGACCAGTCCGGGTGTCGTCGCCGGAGCACCGGCCGGCGTGTAGAGCCGCGCGCCGATCTTGCCGACCGCACCATCGACCTCCAGATCGCGGGTCTCCACATCCTTAGGTGCGCCGGTATTTTGACCCTGACGCTGCATGACATAGCCCGCGCGAACCATCTCAATGGGGATTGCCGAAAGCGGCGGAGCCTCTTGGCCCACAGCGGCGGCAGCTTCGGCGTCGATCATAGCCTTGATATGCGGATCCATGGTCACTTCGCTTTCCTGGTTTGAACTCAGCCGACTTGGCGGGTTCGGCCTTCCCAAAAGGGCGCGCGCAGTTCGCGCCTCAGAACCTTGCCCGAGGGATTGCGCGGCAAGACCTCGATAAAGTCCACGGTTTTCGGCACCTTGAAACCGGCGATCAACGGTCGGCAATGGGCGATGATATCGGCAGCATCGGCGGAGGCACCGGGTCGCAAGACCACCATAGCCTTGACGCCCTCACCCCAACGGTCATCCGGCACCCCGATAACGGCGGCGTCGGCCACATCGGGGTGAGCCATCAGGGCGTTCTCGACCTCAGCGGGATAGACGTTTTCGCCGCCGGTCACGATCATGTCCTTCACGCGGTCGTGGATGAACAGATATCCGTCAGCATCGAAGAACCCGGCGTCACCGGAGCGGAACCAGCCGTCAGCGTCGATAGCTTCAGCCGTGGCCTCCGGACGGTTCCAATAGCCCTTCATGATCCCGGCAGAGCGGATCTCGATTTCGCCCACTTCGCCCACTTCGGCATTCCGGCCATCAACCTGAATACGGACTTCATAGCCGGGTGTCGGCTTGCCGCAGGCACGCAGCTTTCCGAGCGCGGGATCATGAGCCTCAGGCGGCAGGTAACATCCGCCGCCGATGGTCTCGGTCAGGCCGTAGAGCTGCATGAAGGATGAGCCGAACCGGGCCTGGGCGCGGGTCAAGACCTCCTCAGAGATCGGCGACGCACCATAATAGATGTAGCTCAGACTCGAGACATCGGCTGCTGCCATATCCGGATGCTGCAACAGCATATTGATCAGGGCCGGGGCCAGGAACGCATGGCGGATCTGGTGCTCACCGATCAACCGCAGCATCATCGCCGCATCGACCTCGCGCATGATGACCGCGCGGGCACCCTGCAATAGGGCCAGCATCCCCAGATTGGCACCGGCCACGTGGAACAACGGCATAGCCACCAGCACGCCGTCTTGAGCATCGAACTGCGCCCAAACCTGGGTCGCGCCGGCGAAACAGGCGGCGTAATTGGTCTCCGTCAACTGCACGCCCTTGGGCAGGCCGGTAGTGCCCGACGTATAGAGCTGGATCACATCATCGTCGGGCAGGGGCGGCAGCATCGGGTCGGTGGGCGGGTTCGCGGCGATCCAATCGCCGAAGCCGGGCCAAGTCGAATGGCCATCTTCAAACTGGATTGCGGTGCTTAGAGCTGGCAGGTCGAGCCCTGCGATCATGGCGGCATAGTCGCGGCCCACGAAAGCAATCTTGCATCCAGCGTCGCCCAGAATGAACTGCACCTCCGGCGCGGCCAGCCGCCAATTGACCGGGGCCAAGCAGGCCCGCGCCTTCAGACACCCGAACCACAGCACGAAGAAGTCATCATTGCCCTTGGCAATAGTGCCGACCCTGTCGCCGGGCTGAACCCCCGCCGCGATCAGCGCTTGAGCGCACTGCGAGGACCGCGCATCAAGTTCGGCATAGGAAGTCGAGATACCCTCAAACCACAGCGCTTGGGCATCAGGCCGCTCACGCCCGTGAAGGCGCACCACATCGGCGACGTATGCAAGGTCTTGGGCCATTGAGTTCCCCCAACTCCCTCCCCTTCATGGGGAGGGACAGGCGGCAAAGCCGCCAGGGTGGGGTAGTCCGGTGACGCTATTGATGTCGCCAAACCACCCCACCCGTCTGGCGCTTCGCGCCATCCACCCTCCCCACAAGGGGGAGGGAGACGCGCTTCAGTTACTCGGCGGCGGGCTTCGGCGCGTAGCCGAGGATTGCCTTGGTTTCGAGGAACTCGTGGAAGGCAAAGTCGCCCCACTCGCGCCCGTTGCCGCTCATCTTATAGCCGCCGAACGGAGCCATCATGTCGCCGCCACCGCCGTTGATCGAAACCTGACCGGCGCGCAGTTTGCGAGCCACGTCACGGGCTTTGCCCAGGTCTTCGGCCTGCACATAGGCCGCCAAGCCGTACTCGGTGTCATTGCCGATATCGATGGCTTGATCGAGGCTGTCATAGCCCAGGATCGACAGCACGGGGCCGAAGATTTCTTCCTTAGCGATGGTCATCTCAT
The DNA here is from genome assembly GCA_031427275.1 of Alphaproteobacteria bacterium. Lineage (GTDB taxonomy): Bacteria > Pseudomonadota > Alphaproteobacteria > Caulobacterales > Caulobacteraceae > Phenylobacterium. The sequence continues at coordinate 9,745 of JANPNB010000446.1, forward strand.
TGGTGACATTGGCAAAGACGGTGGGCTGCACATAATAACCCTTGTCCAGACCTTCCGGACGGCCGACGCCGCCGATGACCAGGGTCGCGCCCTCGTCGATGCCGGCTTGGATCAGCTTCTGGATCTTGTTGAACTGAACCTCGGACACCACCGGACCCAATTGCGAGTTGCCATTCGGGTCGCCGACCGTGACGGTTTCAGCCGCTGCGCGGGCCACGGTGATCGCCTCGTCCATGCGGCCCTTAGGCACCAACATGCGAGTCGGCGCGTTACAGGATTGACCAGAATTAGTCATCAAGGTGGCCACGCCACGGCCAACGCCCTTAGCGAAAGCGCTATCGTCTAAGACGATATTGGGGCTCTTGCCGCCCAGCTCTTGAGCGACCCGCTTGACGGTCGGAGCAGCATTTCGGGCCACTTCAATCCCAGCGCGGGTCGAACCGGTGAAGGACACCATATCGACTTCTGGGTGGCTGGACATCGGCACGCCGACGCCAAGACCGTCGCCATGCACCAGGTTGAACACCCCGGCTGGGACACCAGCGGCATGCATGATCTCAGCAAAGATCTGACCGGTGAACGGAGCCACTTCCGAAGGTTTCAGCACCATGGTGCAGCCTGTCGCAATGGCCGGGGCCACCTTGCAGACGATCTGGTTCAGGGGCCAGTTCCAAGGCGTGATGAAGCTGCAAACGCCGATCGGCTCCTTGACCAGCAGGGTCGGCCCACGGTCTTCTTCGAACTTAAAGGTCTTCAGCACTTCAACGGCGGTCGCCAAGTGACCCATGCCGATTGGCACTTGCGCCCGCTGCGCCAGCGAGGCCGGTGCGCCCATCTCTTCGGTGACGGCCGTGGCCAAATCGCCAAAACGCTTTTGGTATTCCGCGAGGATGCGACCCAGAACGTCCAGACGCTCTTCGCGGCTGGTCTGCGACCAAGCGGGGAAGGCGCGACGTGCAGCCATCACGGCGGCGTCGACGTCGGCGGCACCACCAAGGGCGATCTTGCCGCACACTTCTTCGGTGGCAGGATTGATGACGTCGAGCGTCTTCATTTCCACAGGCTCAACCCATTTGCCGTCGATATAGAATTTCAGATACTCGCGCATCGCGTCCTCCCGGAAACATCATTGGAATGCTCCAGACTTGGATTGTCCCCGTCCGGCTTCGAGGGTCT
>JANPNB010000447.1:0-3385 GCA_031427275.1 Alphaproteobacteria bacterium
TTCGATGACCACGAACCGGCGTATTCGCCTGAAGGTCCAGACCGACGAAGACACCGCCGTACCCACAGCGACGGGGGTCTATCCCTGTGCGGATTGGTATGAGCGCGAGTGTTTCGACATGTACGGGGTGTTCTTTGACGGGCACCCAGACCTGCGACGCATCCTCACCGACTACGGTTTCCACGGCCATCCGCTGCGCAAAGACTTCCCGATGAGCGGCTATGTCGAACTGCGCTATGACGACGAACTCAAGCGCGTGGTTTATGAGCCAGTGAAATCCGTTGAATACCGCAACTGGGACTTTCTCTCGCCTTGGGAGGGTGCTGACTACGTCTTGCCGGGTGATGAGAAAGTTGAGGCGAAGTGATGGCTGACGACGCTTCTCTCGTACCGAGCGTGCCGGAAACGCCGGTCCGTAAGTTCAACATCAATTTCGGGCCACAACATCCGGCCGCGCACGGTGTGCTGCGCCTGATTCTGGAACTCGATGGCGAGGTCGTCGAGCGGGTGGACCCGCATATCGGCCTACTGCATCGCGGCACCGAAAAGCTGATGGAGTATCGCACCTACCTCCAGAACATCCCTTATTTCGACCGTCTCGACTATGTGGCCCCGATGAACCAGGAGCATGCCTTCTGCTTAGCCATTGAGAAGCTGCTGGGGGTCGAGGTCCCGATCCGCGCCAGCTTGATCCGCGTGATGTATTGCGAGATCGGTCGGGTGCTGAACCACCTTTTGAATGTCACCTTCCAGGCCCTGGACGTCGGCGCATTGACGCCGCCCCTCTGGGGCTGCGAAGAGCGCGAAAAGCTGATGGTGTTCTATGAGCGGGCTTCGGGGGCTCGCCTGCACGCCAATTTCTTCCGCCCAGGCGGGGTGCATCAGGACCTGACCGAAGCGCTGATCAGTGACATCGGCGACTGGGCCACGGCCTTTGCGCGCCCGCTACGCGACATCGACAAACTCATTACCGGCAACCGCATTTTCAAGCAGCGCAATGTTGATGTCGGCGTTGTCACCAAGGACAAGGCTCTTGCTTGGGGTTTCTCCGGCGTCATGGTGCGCGGGTCGGGCATCGCCTGGGATCTGCGGCGCAGTCAGCCCTATGAGTGCTACAACGACTTCGAGTTCGACATTCCTCTAGGCATAAACGGGGATTGCTACGACCGCTACCTCTGCCGGATGCAGGAGATGCGCGAGAGCGTAAAAATCATCCTGCAATGCGTGGACCGGCTGCAAAAGACGCCCGGCCCCGTAATGAGCGACGACAACAAAATAGTGCCGCCGCGTCGTGGTGAGATGAAGCGTTCGATGGAAGCGTTGATCCAACACTTCAAGCTCTACACAGAGGGTTTTCACACCCCTGCGGGTGAGGTCTATACCGCCGTCGAAGCGCCCAAGGGTGAGTTCGGCGTCTACCTGGTTAGCGACGGCAGCAACAAACCCTATCGCTGTAAGATTCGCGCGCCGGGTTTTGCGCATTTGGCGGCGATGGACTGGATGTGCAAGGGCCACATGCTGGCCGACGTCTCGGCGATCTTGGGCTCCCTCGACATCGTGTTTGGCGAGGTGGACCGGTGAGTGCGCCGGCCTGCATCAGTCCATTTGACGTGGTTGAGGGCCAGTTCGAGGCCTATAATGCCCAGGACCTCGACGCCTTCTGTGCATTTTATGACGACACGGCGGAAATCGCCGACTTCAACGGGGCGGTGACGGCGTCTGGCATTGATGCCATTCGTGCCCGACACGCCAAGCTGTTCGCTGACTTTCCACAGAACCAGGCTGAGCTGCGTGCGCGCATCGTTCTGGGTAACCGGATCATCGACCATGAGCGGGTCAGCCGCGTGCCCGGCGGTGACACCTTTGAGGTGGCCGCGATTTACACCATTGCCGACGCCAAGATCGTCCGCATCGACTTTGTGAGGCCCTGACCCGTGAGTGTTCGTCGCCTTGCCGCTGATCAACCTGCCAGCTTTGCCTTCAGTGCCGCCAGCCTGACGGAGGCAGCCGTTTGGATCGCCAAGTATCCAGTCGGCCGCCAGCAGTCGGCGGTCATCCCGCTGTTGTGGCTAGTGCAGAAACAAGAGGGCTGGATCTCAGAACCCGCCATTCGCGCGGTTGCCGAGAAGTTGGGTATGCCCAAGATCCGGGTGCTGGAGGTGGTAACCTTCTACACCATGTTCATGCTGGAGCCGGTCGGCACCCATGCCCTGGTCCAGGTCTGCGGCACAACACCCTGCATGCTGCGCGGGGCCGGCGACCTGATAGCTGTGTGCCAGAAGAAGTTCGGAAATCGCGATCATCGCTCGGCTGACGGCAAGTTCTACTGGCAGGAAGTCGAGTGCCTCGGGGCCTGCTCCAACGCGCCGATGGCGGCGATCAACGACTATTATTACGAGGACCTGACGGCGGAGAGCTTTGAGGCCATCCTCGAGGAGTTCGCGGCGGGCAAGAAACCGTTGCCGGGGTCCTACATCAAACGCCAGGGTCCGGCTCCTGTGGGCGGCCCTTTGGTCCTCACCGATCCGAAGCTCTATGACGGCTCAGCCGCCAAACCGATCAAATCCCTGCCCAACGCCGTGCCCAAGGCCAAGACGGCTAAGGAGCCTGCCGCGTGATGGGGGTGGCCACCAGTGTTGCTTCCCCCCTGGGGGAGCTGTCAGCGAAACTGACTGAGGGGGCCGACCGTAAGGGCGGTCGCTGTCGTCGCAGTGTCAATACGGCGACCATCCGTTCCGTGCCTTCGGCCCGGCGCCATCCGGCGCTTTGCGCCACCTTCCCCAGCGGGGAAGGAATTTGGGCGGAGGCCGTCTAATGGATATTGCCGCAGCGAAGGGCCGACTCGTTACAATGATCGCGGTGGACTCCGTTTGCGTGCTGATCGCGGTGGCGGCTGGCTTTGGCTATTTCGCCAAAGGGTTGGATTGGGCGATCTACGCGATGGTGATCGCGCTAGCGGCGGCCTTTGGGTCGCAAATTTGGTTTGTTTTGGGTCTGCGGGCCCAAAAGATGAAGGACTAGGGGCGCTTGGTCGGGATACTCGAAGACAAAGACCGCATCTTTACCAACATCTATGGCCTCCAAGACTGGGGCCTGGACGGGGCGAAGACGCGCGGCTGCTGGAACGCCACGCGCGACATGCTGCAACAAACCCCGGAATGGATTTGCGACCAAATCAAAGAGTCCGGTCTGCGCGGTCGTGGCGGTGGTGGCTTTCCCACCGGCTTGAAGTGGACCTTCATGCCCAAGGTCGAGAGCGAGAGGCCACACTTCCTGGTGGTCAATGCCGATGAGTCGGAACCCGGTGCCTGTAAGGACCGCGAGATCCTGTCGTTTGGCTTGTCGGAAGTGCGGCTTGGCATTATTCCGGCGGTGATTTCTCCCT
>JANPNB010000448.1:0-3295 GCA_031427275.1 Alphaproteobacteria bacterium
TCCGGGCTCTCCATGTTCATCTGCGAGAAGCCCCGCGGCACGGATGGCGAGCCATTCCCCGCCACAGGCATGACCGGCGGCGAGATCGAAGTGCTCGGCTATCGCGGCATGAAGGAATACGAGATCGGCTTCGACGGCTTCGAAGTCCCGCTCGGCAACCTGCTCGGCGAAGTCGAAGGCCAGGGCTTCAAGCACCTGATGGCCACGTTCGAAGGCGCCCGTATCCAGACCGCCGCGCGCGCCATCGGCGTTACCCAGTGCGCCCTCGAACTCGGCCTCAAATACGCGCTCGACCGCACACAGTTCGGCCGCCAGATCTTTGACTTCCCGCGCACATCGGACAAGCTGGTCATGATGGCCGCCGAACTCGTCGGCGTGCGCCAGCTGACCTACTTCTCGGCGCGCCTGAAGGATGAAGGCAAGCGCTGCGATCTCGAAGCGGGTCTGGCAAAAATGCTGGCCGCCCGAATCGCCTGGGGCGCCGCCGACAACGCGCTGCAGGTTCACGGCGGCAACGGCTTTGCACTCGAATACCCGATCAGCCGCGTCCTCTGCGACGCCCGCATCCTCAACATCTTCGAGGGCGCCGGCGAAGTGCAGGCCATGGTCATCGCCCGCCGGACGATCGACGAGTTCATTGGGGCCAAGAATTAGGGGCGCGAAGAACTAGGTTTGAGGCCTGTAGCGACCTATCTTCCTGTTCAAACAGGAGCGCCACATGGCCGAACCTATCCGCAAGGATCTTCCCGTCTTCCTGCATGATGGCGACGTCGCCATCGGGGCCGTGCGCGGCATGAGCGGGAATGACGTCATCATCTACATCGAGAACGCTGGCGACTTCACCCTGCCGCGCAGCGCCGTGAAAGACGTGCACGAACACAAGGTGATCCTCGATGGATCAATGCTCGATGCGAAAGCACGCACCGCGATCGGGCGTGCGCACGCTTCCGAAGATGATGAAGATCACACACCCGCCGAGGATTGATCGCAGGCCAGTTCAGCCCTCCCAGCCTAGCTCGCCGGCGTTGCGTCCGGCGCGGCCTTCTTGTGCGACACCGGCACGGCGGTCGCGGCTGTCGCGACGACGCCCTTGCGCTCCACTTCGGTATCCGGGATTCGGTGCTTCTGCATGATACGCGTGAGCAACCAAGCATAGATGCCGCTCGCCGGCATGATCAACGCGACCTTGAACAGGATCCACACGCTCACCCCGTCCATCTGCATGCCGAACAGGTTGTAGATCTGGCCAGGGGCAAAAAACTGCCGCACCACCTCGTTGGCGAGCGCAGTCGCCATGAAAAACAATGCGAAGCTGTAAGTGAAGTGGTCCCACCCTTGTTCTGTATAGTGGAACGTGCGCTCGAACGCGTAGGCAAAGAAATTCTTCTTGAACACAAGCCCGCCCAGAAGAAAGCTCAGCAGCATGGCGCCGCCGCAGAGCAGGACGGTGGCAGCCGGATGCATCATATCCGTCAGTACGTCCGGGCCTTCGTTGTAAACGTTGACGACGACCACGGTCAGCCCCAGCGCCAGCGTAATCATCTGTGACCAAAACGCCTTGCGGGCCAGTATCTTGCTCGTCGCCCACAGCCCACCGAGTAGGAAGCCCGCGAACATTGCATTGAAGATCGTGACCTTGATCTGCACCCACATCGGATTGTGGGTGACCAATGTAAGGATGCCGAACAAAACCGTCACGCCCGAGGCGATCAGCGGGAAAATCGGCAGGCGCTTCAGCACCACCTGCATCGCGATGATGGCGACAAACGTCGCGATGATCAGCGCCCAGGTGCCGTCCTCGACATTGCCCGTGATGGCGTTGACGACGAACAGGGCAACCAGCGGGCCAAACTCGCTGGCGATGTTGACGGTCTGCTCCGCGTTGAACGGATATATTTTTTTTACCCAGCTCATGCCCACGAAATCCTTCGGCGCCCGCCCAATTCAGACATCTGATAAGGCCGACACCACGCCTCAAGTCCTATAGACGGCCTCAAATGCCGTAAATACCGCAACGTGAATTACACTGTTCTGCGGGGCTCTCACTTCACCGCGTTTGGCGGATCATCGCTCTTCCGCAGATAACAGGAGCAGGTAGGATCATCAAAAATCCGGGAGAATTCGATGAAACGCATTGCAGCATTGGCGCTGGTCCTCGCGATGGCGGGATGCGCGACCCAGCCGTCTATGTCGCAGGCGAGCTTCGGTTGGGCCGGCGCGTGGGGCGCTTCCCCCACCATTCCCCCAGCCGGCTCCCGCAGCTTCGAGAATCAAACCGTGCGCCAGGTCGTGCGGCTGAGCCAAGGCGGCGACACGTTCCGCATACGGTTCACGAACGAGTATGGTGAGAAGGCGGTCGACGTCGGCGGCGCGTCCGTGTCGATCGCCGGGCCTGACGGAAATCCGGCAGGTCCGCCCATCGCGGTTACATTCGCAGGCAACGCAACGACCGTCATTCCGCCCGGCGCACCGCTGCTCAGCGACCCGGTCCGCATCAGCGCAAAAGCGCTGGACTCCCTGTCGATAGCCCTGTTCCTGCCGACGGCCACCGGCCCCTGCACCTGTCATTTCGCCGGCACGGCGACGACGTGGATTTCCGCGCCGGGCAACTTCACGCAAACCGGCTTCGAGTCGGCGCAAACCACCACGACCCGCGCCTTCATTTCCGCCGTGGAAGTCGAAACCGCGGCGCCGCGCACCATTATTGCCTTCGGTGACTCGATCACCGACGGCACCGCCTCCACCGTCAACGCCAACCACCGCTGGCCCGACATCCTGGCCGACCGCCTCGTCGCGGCGGGCCAAACGCTAGCGATCTCCAACCAGGCTATCGCCGGCAACCGCGTCCTCACCCAGCAGATGCCGATCTTCGGCGAGAACGCCATCGCCCGCTTCGACCGTGACATAGCCTCCGTACCGAACGCGAAATGGCTGGTCGTCCTCGAAGGCGTCAACGATATCGGCGCCGGCGGAGCGACGCCACCATCCGCAGACCAGATCATCGCAGGCTATGAGCAACTGATCGCCCGCTCTCACGCGCAGGGCATCAAGGTCTATTTCGCGACCATCCTGCCCTATGAAGACGCGCGATATTTCCTGGAAGTCGGCGAAGGCATCCGCCAGCAGGTAAACACATGGATCCGCACGTCGGGCAAATCTGATGGCGTGATCGACTTCGACGCGGCGATGAAAGACCCGGCCAGCCCGCGCAAGATGAAGGCGGAGCTACAGTCCGGCGACTGGCTCCATCCCAACGACGCCGGCTACAAGGTTATGGGCGAGGCCCTGGCCGCGA
>JANPNB010000449.1:0-5783 GCA_031427275.1 Alphaproteobacteria bacterium
CGTCCAGCCGTGCGAAGATCGCGTCGACCATGGCCCGGTTGGCTTCCAGAGCTTCCTTGCCGACCGGGGTAATTTCGTAGGCCTTGCGACCACCCTCATCACCGACATTGCGCACGAACCCCTCGTCCTCCAGCAGGGAGATGGTGGGATAGATGACGCCGGGCGAGGGACGGTAAGTGCCGCCCGTCCGCTCTTCCAGTTCACGCATGACGTCATAGCCGTGACGCGGTTTCTCAGCGACTAAGGACAGGATTACGAAGCGAAGATCGCCGTGCTCTAGCAGCCTGCCGACTCGGCTTTCGCTTTGGCGGCCGTGGCGGGCGCGCATATGACCGGCCCATCCGTGCCGGCTGCGGTGTTCATGATGTTTCCAAAAGTGTCTGTGCATAATTTGATCCTATTTAGACATATCGAATGCTAACGATTTGTCAGATATATCTTTTGACGATCGAAACGCAAGCGAAAGATATATCTTTTTTGAATCTAATTTGTGCGCAAAGTTTCGGCCAGAAGTCGGCCTTCTTCGGCGCGGCTGGAACCGGCGCGCCACGCCACAACAATCTCGCGGCTGGGATGGCGCGCGGCGAGATGCCGGATTGCGACCGGGATGCTGTCGGTCAAACCCGCCACGACCGCCATGGCGGGCAGAAGCGTAATGCCCAGACCCGACCCGACCATCTGAACCAGGGTCGGTAGAGACGTGGCAGCAAAGGTCATCTCGCCGTCCGGCATGCGCGACGGCTTGATGTCACAGGCTGCCAAGGCGTGATCGCGCAGGCAGTGCCCATCCTCCAGCAGAATGAGGTCTTCCCCCGCCAAGGCCGAGGCCGGGGTTTCCCGCTGGGCCGCCAGAGGGTGATTGGCCGGCAAGGCAGCAAGAAGCTCGTCATCCGCCACATGGGCATAGGCTAGGCCGTGGGTATCGAACGGTAGTGCGATCAGCGCCGCGTCGAGGCTGCCACTCTTGAGGTCGACAATCAGCCTCTGGGTTTGATCCTCTCGAAGAAACAGCCGCAGTTTGGGGAACTGGGTGCGCAGGAGCGGCAGGACCTTGGGCAACAGGAAGGGCGCTATTGTCGGGATCACGCCCAGCCGAAAACGCCCGACCAATGGTTGGCCGGCCAGCCGCGCGGCTTGGACCAGCTCTTCGGTCTCGTTGAGGATCCGGTGCGCCCGGATAAGGGCGGCCTCGCCGGTCGGCGTCAGAATAACCCCTGACCGAGCCCGATCGACGACCGGCGAGCCGAGGATTTTCTCCAGCTCCAGGATTCCGGCCGAAAGGGTGGGCTGGGTGACGTGAGCGGCATCGGCTGCTTTACCAAAGGCCCCGTATTGGGCCAGCAGCTTTAGGTATTGTAACTGACGCAGGGTGGGAAGCATGGGCCTGGGACCTTAGTCAGCCTTCCCAACTTCGATAAGCTTGCGCAATCGGCCAACCTGTTCGCCCAAGACTCCATCGACCGGGCGAGCCCAAACCTCAGCAAGGCCGCCCTTGGCTTAGCCGCCCACATCATAGGTCACCGTGAGCTGGGTTTTGTCAGGCCCGGCGGCCTCGAAAAGGAATACCAAGTGACCTGTCGCGCCCGTGGATTGCAACGGGCCTAGCCCTCCCAAGAGTCTCAAGGCACCCTTGTCCGCATAGACCACAGTCATATGGCGCACGTAGCCGTCCTTCAGGCGTTCGCAGAAGCAGCCGGTCTGAAAATCGATGGAGAGGTTCTTGGCGTCGCCCGACCAGGTGTGGTTGCTGTTCCACCAGTTTGCCACATCCAGTATCGCCGCGCGCACCTTAGCCTGGGAGGCATTCAACGTCGCGACATGGCGGATCTCGAACCCAGCCGGCGATTGGTCAACCACTTCGGCGCTCGCGGAGGTCGCTAGGAGGAGTGCCGCCAGGGTTCCAAGAATTTGACGTTTCACGCTGCCCACCCGTCAAGCCTGCTCAAAGCGCAGGCTACCACCCCAGAAGGCCTCGACCAAGGCATGCTGAGTCCCCGCAGATCCGGTTGTGAGGAAGGTGCGACGAGCTGACGTTCCCTGATCGAACTCGGGGTGTTTGAGCAAATAGGCCGCCAGGGCATTTGCAGTGGCATCGGGCTGATGGATCAGCGGCGTACCCGGCGGCAAAGCCGCTCGAAACATATCGGCGACAATTTCATAGTGGGTGCAGCCCAAAATTGCCCGGTCCGGCGCGCGGCCAATGCGGGTTGATATCTGTTTGACGTGGCGCTCAACCACGATAGCCAACTCCACAGCCCCGGCTCCGGTTTCGATCATCTGGGCCAAGTCAGGGCAGGGTTCGACGAAGACAGCCACGTCCTGCCGACGCTTGTCGATTTCGATCTCATAGACCCGGGACCGGGCGGTGGCGGGCGTCGCAAATACGGCCAGGATATCAAGCTTCTCGACCTTGTCGCCGCGGCGGTCGGCCTCGTGCTCCCAGGGCAGGCCGGTGGCGGCTTCGATGGTCGGCACGATAATGCCCAGCACATTAATCGGGCGGCCTAGTTTTCGGCGATAGTTCGGGAGCCAAGTCTGTTGCAAGCGTCGCAAGGCGATGGCCGAAGCGGTGTTGCAAGCCAACACCACGACATCACATCCCGCATCGAACAGACGTTCACAGCCTGCCTTGGTCAGCTCGACAATCTCTTCCCCTTGACGGTCGCCGTAGGGGGCGTTGCGCTGATCAGCGAGATAGATGAAGTCCGCATTTGGGAAGCGGTCCACCAGCTTGCGATGGACCGTCAGTCCGCCAACACCTGAGTCGAAAACACCTATAGTCATGGTTGTCTGAGGTATCGGAGGCTTGCTCAAGACGCCAGGGGGTTCGCCCCTAGGACGGCCCATCACATTGACAAGATGACCCTTGAACACCATATCGCAGCACATGGTTAGTTTTGGCTAAGCCACAGACCCCGGCGCGGTTCGTGGGCTGGCGATTCCCACCAAGAGACCTGCAAATGACCCTAGATCCCCGCCTCGATGCGGCCCCGACGCCGACTGCTGATGAGATCGCGAACCAACGTCCCTCAAATTGGTTGGCGTCTATGGATGTTGATCTGCAGACTGCGCTCGCCCTGGCCCGCGCGTCGACCCAAGCCTTGTTGAACCTTTCACCACTGGCGCACCGTGAAATCGGCCAAGCCTTGGCGCATGAAGTCAGCGAACTTGAGCGCCGGGGTGGCGAAAGTGCCCTGTCAGCGGCAGATGCTATCCGTTCACTGGTGCCAGAGGCCACCTAAGTCCGATCATTTCAGCGCTGTTAGGTGACGTCGTGGCCGTGAACGCATAGTCTGAGTGCAATTCTGAATTGCTCCCGGAGACACTATGCAAAGGCGCACATTTCTGACCGCGACGGCTGCGGTCGCTGCTCTATCCAATGCAACGGTTGCAAAGGCCGCGATGGCCCCAACCGGCGCGTTGTTGAAGCCCTGGACGGGGCCGTATGGCGGCGTGCCCGCATTCGATCAGGTGAAGATCGCCGACTTCGTTCCCTCCATGAAGGCGGCCATGACGCTTGAGCTTGCGGAAATCGCCGCAATTGCAACGAACAAGACCCCGCCGAGTTTCGAGAACACCATCGCCGCACTTGAGCGCTCTGGGAGGGCCAGTGGCCGGGTTGGCACATATTACGGGGTCTGGACCAGCACACTTTCGAATAGCGAAATGCAGGCCGCCGAGACCGAGCTTGAACCGCTCCTGGCCGCCCACAATGACTCAATCTTGCAAAACCCCGCGCTCTTCCAGCGGGTCGAAGCGGTTTACAATGCGCGCGGCGCAGCAGGGTTAGGTGACGAACAGAAACGCCTGACCTGGGTCCATTGGAACAATTTCGTCCGCTCCGGGGCCAAGCTTGCCCCAGCATCCAAAACCCGGATCGCGGCGATAAATCAGGAACTGGCGGGCTATTTCACCAGCTTTAGCCAGAACCTATTGGCCGACGAAAACGACTATGTCCTCTACCTTTCCACCCAGAGCGAGTTGGCCGGTTTGCCGGCAGACGTTGCCGCCGCCGCTGCGGGTGCAGCCGAAGAGCGCGGCCATAAGGGCCAGTGGGCGATCCTGAACACACGCTCGTCGATAGACCCGTTCCTGACCTATTGTGATCGTCGCGACCTGCGTGAAAAGGTCTGGCGCACCTTCTACAGCCGCGGCGATAACGGTGATGCCAAGGACAATAATGCGGTCATCAAGAAGATCCTGAAGCTGCGAGCCGAACGGGCCAAGCTGCTGGGCTATGCCACCCACGCACACTGGCGTGTCGAAAACGCCATGGCCAAGACGCCGGAAAACGCCATGGCGCTGATGATGCGGGTCTGGCCCTCGGCCGTCGCGCGTGTGCATCAGGAAGTCGCCGAGATGCAGGCCCTCGCCGACAAGGACAAAGCCGGGATCAAGATCGCCGCCTGGGACTATCGCTATTATGCCGAGAAGGTTCGCACCGCCAATTACGACCTCGATAGCAATGAGGTGAAAGCCTACATGCAGTTGGAAAAACTGCGCGAGGGTATGCAGTGGGCGGCGGGCCAACTCTATGGCTTCCGGTTTGCGCAAATCCACAACGTCACGGTCGCCCACCCCGACATCCGCGTCTGGGAGGTGAAGTCCGCCGCCGGCAAACATGTGGGCCTTTGGTATTTCGACCCCTATGCGCGCGCTGGTAAGAGGTCGGGGGCCTGGATGAATGCCTATCGGGCGCAGGAAAAGTTCGACGGCACCGTCACGACCATTGTCTCCAACAACTCGAATTTCGTGAAGGGCGCACCGGGCGAACCTGTTTTGATTTCCTGGGATGATGCGAAGACCTTGTTCCATGAATTTGGCCATGCCCTGCACGGCCTGAGCTCCAACGTGAATTACCCGACGGTCTCAGGAACCCGCGTGGCCCGGGACTATGTGGAATTCCCCAGCCAAGTGAATGAGAAGTGGCTGGCAACGCCGCAAGTGCTGGGTCGCTTTGCCCTGCACTTCAAGACTGGCAAGTCGATGCCGGCGGCCTTGGTGGCCAAGATCGCCAAGACCCACACCTTCCGGAAGGGCTTTGACGTCACCGAGTATCTGGCCTCGGCCCTGATCGATATGAAGCTGCACCTGGCCGGTGACGCCGACATCGATCCCGACGCCTTCGAGCGTGAAGAGCTGGCAAAGCTTGGCATGCCGGAGGAACTGCCGATGCGCCACCGCACCCCGCAGTTTCAGCACATCTTTGCGGGCGACGGCTATTCAGCCGGCTATTACAGCTACCTCTGGTCTGAGGTCCTCGATCACGACGCGTTTGAGGCGTTTATGGAGGCTGGCGGACCCTACGACAAATCTGTGGCCAAGCGTCTACATGACAAGATCATGAGCGTGGGCAACACCATCGACCCAGCCGATCAATACCGCGCTTTCCGCGGTCGCGATCCCGATGTGAAGGCCTATCTTCGCGACAAGGGCTTCCCTACCGAATGATCTATAGTTGCGGCGGAACGAAGTGGGCCGTTGGCCGTTATTGTGGTTAAGCTCCCACTTGGTTTTGCTCAGGAGATTTTGATGTCTGCCACCAAACTCACCGCTCTGGCCCTCGTCGCCGTGCTGGCGGCCCCTGGATCGCTTCAAGCTCAGCAGTCGTTCAGCCGCGGCAATCCGCTATCGTCGATTTTCCGATGCGACGCGGAGGGCAACAAGCAAGGTACCGGAGCCGTCATCGGTGGGGTGGTTGGCGGGGCGGTTGGCAATCAGCTTTCCAAGAAAGATCGTGCCCTAGGCACAGTGCTCGGGGCGGCGCTGGGCGCAGCGGCTGG
>JANPNB010000450.1:0-6015 GCA_031427275.1 Alphaproteobacteria bacterium
GCCCAGGCCGTTCTGGCGCGCGGGTAGGCGGGCCGACGGCACAATCCATCGACCACCCCGTCATCCTAGGCCTTGTGCCTAGGACCCCTGTCGCCATGACTGCTGCGCGACGAGAGTTTCGCGAGGCATCGTCAGTCGCACCGATATAGGGATCCTAGGCACATGGCCTAGGATGACGGTACCTGGTGCTTCCTTAGCATTCTGGTGCTAAGCTGCCCCATGGCTAATCCTGACCAGCTCAGCCCCCAGGACATCGAATCGGCACGAACGCGCCGATCGGCGGCGATGAACCTGCAAGCGATTGAGGGTAATCCGCTGTCGGAACAGGACATCTCGCTGTTTGAGATGTTCGAGCGCGAAGGTTGGTCCGATGAACGGTGCCGGGCCCACATAGTGGCTCAGACAGTCCGACTCGCCGCCGAGTGAGCGACGACACCTACCTTTACCCTGATGTTCTGTTCGTTTTGATTTGTCATTCGAGGCCAAGGTGTCGACGGGCATTGCGATAGGTCCTTTCCTCAGTGCCGTGCGCGACCCCTAGTCCTGAGGAGGATAACGCTCAAACTGAGGTAGTTCGTGAGCGCGCTCCATCCAGGCAAGACGCTCTGCCACTTGGATATGGGCCAAGGCTGGCGCTACAGCAGGATCGTCATAGGTGGCGCTCTGAATGTCGATAATTCCGGGCAGTGAATGCGCGTTGACATAGAACAATCCAGTGCCGCAATCGGGGCAGAAGTGTCGCCGGCCATGCTCAGAGGAGTGATAAATCTTGGGTACGCCCTTGGTTATCTCGACGGCCGCCTCGGGATACATTGACCAGCTCACCATCGGCGCACCGGCGTGCCGACGACAATCAACACAGTGGCAGAGGACATGCGTCATTGCCTGACCTTCGACCTGATAACGAACCGAGCCACAATGACAGCCGCCGACAGTCTTCAAGGCGATTTCTCCTGTTAATATTGGATCGCGGGTTTACCAGGGCATCTCTCGTCGGTGCAATCAACCTGTCTGCCCACGCCCTCGTGCCTGTATCCCAGCGCGCCTTGCCTCCACGGCCTCAGGCGTTACATGCCGGTTGTGGGCCCGTGAGCGAGCCTGCTCTAACTCCAACCCATCGCGCATCGACAGCTCATAGCCGTCATCGATCATGGCTTTGTATTCCAACAGCATATCCACATCGATCTGTGCCATGTCCGCCGCCAGCTTCAGCGCCGCAGGCATCAGCTCCTCAGGCTCAACCACCCGGTTGGCCAGACCCCACTCACAGGCTGTCTTCGCATCCAGGAAGTTCCCGGTCAGCGACAGCTCCTTGGCGCGGTAGGGGCCGATAACGCGGCTGAGCTTCTGGGATAAACCCCAACCCGGCGTGATCCCCACCCTGCCGTGGGTGTCGGCGAACCGGGCATTGGTGGAGCAGATCAGTACGTCGCAGGCCAGGGCCAACTCAAACCCGCCGGTAATCGCCACGCCGTTGATCGCCCCGATCACCGGCTTCTTGCAGGCTATCACCGCCCAGGCCGGGTTCTCGGAAGGATCGGTGGCGTTGGCGGCTTTCAGGCCGTCCGGATCACCGCCCAACTCCTTCAGGTCCAGCCCCGCCGTGAAGGCCCGCTCCCCAGCGCCGGTCAGCACGATGACCTTAACCTCAGGGTCGGCGTCCACCTGGGTCAACGCCTCATGCAAGGCCGACCGTAAGGCTCGCGACAGCGCGTTCATCGCCTCCGGACGGTTCAGCGTGACTACGGCAATCCCATTCGTCTTTTCCACCAACAGCATCACAATTCTCCCTGACTGACCCCGATGAGCCGCCCCGCAGCCCAAGTGTCAAGTCGTCCAAGATTGCCCCGCCGACCGAAGCTGGCTATGCCTCGCCGCGCATTCTGAAAACCCGGACAAGACCCCATGACTGAGATTGTCGATATCATCGCCCGTGAAATCCTCGACAGTCGGGGCAATCCCACCGTCGAGGTTGATGTCTTTCTCGATGACGGGGCCATGGGCCGGGCAGCCGTGCCCTCAGGAGCCTCCACAGGCGCGCACGAGGCAAATGAGAAGCGCGACGGCGACAAGGCTCGCTACGGCGGCAAAGGGGTTCTGCAGGCGCTCGATGCCGTCAACGGCGAGATCTACGACGCGCTCTCTGGCTTCGACGCCGAAGATCAGCGGCGGTTGGACAAGGCGCTCATCGACCTTGACGGTACGCCCAATAAATCCCGCCTAGGGGCCAACGCCATTTTGGGCGTCAGCCTAGCCAACGCTAAGGCCGCTGCCATCTCCGCCAATTTGCCGCTCTACAAATATGTCGGTGGGGTCAATGCGCGAGTGCTGCCGGTGCCGATGATGAACATCATCAATGGCGGAGCCCATGCCGACAATCCCATCGACATCCAAGAATTCATGATCCTGCCCACTGGGGCTGACAGCTTCCGTGAAGCCTTGCGCATGGGTGCCGAAATCTTCCACGCCCTGAAAAAGGCGCTGCACGACGCTGGTCACAACACCAATGTTGGCGACGAGGGTGGGTTCGCGCCGAATATCGGTTCGGCCGAGGAGGCACTTAGTTTCATCCTCAAGGCGGGTGAGGCCGCAGGCTATAAGGCGGGCTCAGATTTCAATCTTGGCCTGGACGCCGCCTCCACTGAGTTCTTCAAGGGCGGCAAGTATGTGCTGGGCGGTGAGGGTAAGACCCTCGATCCCGGCGGCATGGTCGATTACCTGGCGGACCTCGTCGCCAAGTTTCCCATTGTCTCCATCGAAGACGGGATGGCCGAAGACGACCTCGAAGGCTGGAAGCTGTTGACTGATCGTCTGGGAGGCAAAATACAATTGGTCGGTGACGATCTGTTCGTCACCAACCCGGCCCGGCTGTCGGCGCTTGGCGTCGAGCAAGGCCTAGCGAACTCCATACTGGTCAAGGTCAACCAGATCGGCACCTTGTCTGAGACCCTAGACGCCGTCGATATGGCCCACCGCAACGCCTATACCGCCGTCATGAGCCACCGCTCGGGCGAGACCGAGGACGCCACCATCGCCGACTTGGCCGTCGCGACCAATTGCGGTCAGATCAAAACCGGCTCGCTGTCCCGCTCCGACCGCACCGCCAAATACAACCAACTCCTGCGCATCGAAGAAGAGTTGGGTGACCAAGCCATCTATCTGGGCCGAAAGGCGCTGAAACACGGCTAAGTCCGCCAATTCGAAACTCAAAATTAAGCATGAGAGCCGAAGGCTAAAGTCTGTCTGAAACTCGTGTGATTCAAACTTCGTGCTCGCTAGCCTTCGCTCATTTTTGCCGACAGCGGCCCTGGGACTGCTGATCGTCTATTTCGGCTTTCACGCCTTTACTGGTGAGCGCGGAATTCTGACCACGGGTGAACGCGACGCGACGCTGGCGGCCAAAACCCGAGAGCTCGAAGCTGTAAAGATCGAGCGTCAGGATCTAGAGGTCCGGGCGACCCTCCTGCGCGATCAATCACTCTCAGCGGACCTGCTGGAAGAACGCGCCCGAACCCTGCTAGGTTTCGCCGACCCTCGTGATTATGTGATCCGTCTGAGGCCATAGGCCGGTTCATTTTCGACGCGGATCAGCCTAGAGCTAGTCAGATCAGCTTGCTCGGAGATCCCCATGGCGCGTGCGCCGGCTAAGACCAAGGCCGCAAAACCTTCAGGCGAGGCGACCCGTGATCAACTCCTGGCCTATTACCGATCCATGCTGCTTATCCGGCGTTTCGAGGAGCGCGCGGGCCAGCTCTACGGCATGGGTCTGATCGGCGGGTTCTGTCATCTCTATATCGGCCAGGAAGCCATTGCGGTTGGTGTTCAGTCGATCCAAAAACCTGGCGACCAGGTGATTACTGGCTATCGCGATCACGGCCACATGCTGGTGTGCGGCATGGACCCCAAGGAAGTGATGGCCGAGCTGACCGGCCGCGCCTCCGGCTCTTCGAAAGGCAAGGGCGGATCGATGCACATGTTCTCGACGGAGGCGGGCTTCTACGGCGGCCATGGCATTGTCGGTGCCCAGGTTAGTCTGGGAACCGGACTGGCGCTGGCGAACAAATATCGGGACGATGGCAAGGTGGCCTTCACCTATTTTGGCGACGGCGCGTCGAACCAAGGTCAAGTTTATGAGAGCTTCAATATGGCGCAGCTCTGGAGCTTGCCGGTCGTCTATGTGATCGAGAACAACCAATATGCGATGGGGACCTCTATCGAGCGTTCGTCCTCCGAGACCCACCTGCACAGACGCGGCGCGTCCTTTCTGATCCCGGGTCAGGAGGTCGACGGCATGGACATCCTAGCCGTCCGCGAAGCCGCTGGCCGCGCTGCTGAGCACGCCCGCTCTGGCCAAGGGCCCTATATCCTGGAGATGAAGACCTATCGCTACCGTGGCCATTCCATGAGCGACCCGGCCAAATACCGCACCCGCGAGGAGGTTGATGAGGTCCGCAAAAACCGCGACCCGATTGATCACCTGCAAGAACTTCTGGAAAAGAACGGTTGGGCTGACGAGGCTGAGCTCAAAGCCATCGACGCCGACGTCAAACGCATCGTCGCTGATGCTGCCGAGTTCGCCAGAACCTCACCTGAGCCGGATGTTTCCGAACTTTATACCGACGTCTATCTGGAGGCCGCCCAGTGACCGACGTCCTGATGCCCGCCCTATCTCCGACCATGGAGGAGGGCACGCTCACCAAATGGCACGTCAAGGTCGGCGACACGGTCCGCTCCGGTGACGTCATCGCTGAGATCGAGACCGACAAGGCGACCATGGAGGTTGAGGCCGTTGATGAGGGGGTCGTGGAGGCACTGCTGGTCGACGAGGGCACCGAAGAGGTCAAGGTCAATACGCCGATTGCTAGGTTGAGCGGCGAGGGTGCGTCGATGACGGACACCGCGACACCTGTTCCCGTCGTCCATGAACCATCACCAACCCCGGCAAAACCATCCCCTTCACCCCCTATTGCATCACCTTCTTCCTCGCCTATCGAACCCGCCTACCCACCCGGCACCACCCTCATCAAGACAACAGTCCGCGACGCCCTGCGCGACGCCATGGCCGAAGAGATGCGCCGCGACGACTCCGTCTTTCTGATGGGCGAGGAGGTCGCGCAGTACCAAGGAGCCTATAAGGTCAGCCGTGATCTGTTGGCTGAATTCGGCGACCGTCGGATCATCGACACCCCGATCACTGAACATGGTTTCGCTGGCCTCGGGGTCGGCGCGGCTATGGCTGGCCTCAAGCCAATCATCGAATTCATGACGTTTAACTTCGCCATGCAGGCCATTGATCATATTATTAATTCGGCGGCCAAGACCCTTTATATGTCCGGCGGCCAGATCAAATGTTCGGTCGTGTTCCGTGGCCCAAATGGTGCCGCCTCGCGGGTCGGAGCCCAACACAGCCAGGACTATTCCGCCTGGTACGCCCAGGTTCCGGGCCTCAAGGTCGTTGCCCCTTATGACGCCGCCGACGCCAAGGGCCTGCTGAAAGCCGCCATCCGCGACCCCAATCCCGTCGTCTTCCTCGAACATGAGATGATGTACGGCCAGGAATTCGAGGTTCCCGAGGGCGATTGGATCGTCCCGATCGGCAAGGCCAAGGTCCGCCGCGAGGGCTCCGGCGTGACCCTAGTGACCCATTCCCGCATGGTCGGCTTTGCGCTTCAGGCCGCTGAAACCCTTGCCGCCGAAGGGATTGAGGCCGAGGTCATCGATTTACGCACCCTGCGCCCCCTCGACCACGAAACCGTCGTCGCCAGCGTCAAGAAGACCAACCGCTTGGTTACCATCGAGGAAGGTTGGGGGCCGATGGGTGTTGGTGCCGAAGTCGTCGCCCGGGTCCTGGAGCACGCCTTCGACTATCTCGATGCGCCACCAGTAAGGGTCCACGGCGAGGACGTTCCGATGCCTTATGCGGCTAACCTTGAAGCCCTGACCCTGCCCACAGTCGACAAGATCGTGAAGGCGGCCAAGGCGGTTTGTTACCGATGACCGCCCCCCGCCAGACAT
>JANPNB010000451.1:0-5971 GCA_031427275.1 Alphaproteobacteria bacterium
ATAGCGGCCTTGACCTCGGCTTCCTGCGTGACATCGGCCTTGAAGAAGCAGGCATTGGTGCCCAGCGAGCGGACCATTGCCTCACCTTTTTCGATGTTGCGACCGACGATCACAACCTTCGCACCCTCGGCGACAAATAGCACGACTGTCGCCTCGCCAATGCCGCTGGTGCCGCCGGTGATTAGGGCAACCTTACCCGCTAGACGTCCGGTCATTCTGTTTCGCTCCATTTTGTATCGAGTCTTCGAGGTCTTATTTGCGAGGCTGATCGCCATCGCCTATTTGTCCGTCCGCCGCACGCGCTCCAAATCATGGAAGCCGGTCCAGAGGGGATCGCAGTCGAAAAGGCTGTGATGCTTTGCGCCGAGCGCGGTCCGTTTGCGGTCAATATCTTCCTCTCGGAACGGAAAAGCCCCGTAGACGTGCATCAACTGAGCGAAGCGAGCCGGGTTGCGGGCCAGGATCTCGGGTGTGATATCGGATCGGAATGGCGATTGAGTCTGCAGATGTCCGCGGCAGAAGTCATAGAGCAGGGTGAGACGAAGCCCAGGGTCCGTGCGTGGAAACGCCATGTGCCAGGTGTTGGCTGGCCAGATTACCGCTGAACCTGCGGGCGCGATAACCGGAACCAATTCACCCTTCAATTCACGCATTTCGCCGGGGGTTGGCTGTCGACGAAAACGGTGGCTTCCTGGCAGGAAAGCAATGGTCCCGCTGCCAGCTTCGTAGTCGTTGAGCAGCAGGTTGATGTTCGCCGTCTGGGGTTGGTCTGGGTAAACTGCCGTCGTGAGGTCGCCGTTGTCATTGTGAATTGAAAGCTCTGCACCGCCAGGCCCCTTGACCATTGCGTCATTGAGGCTGAGCAAGGCGTCATATCCGACCAAATGGGTGATAAGCCCCAAGAGAACCGGATTGGTCAGGATCGGCTCAAAGACCGGATCTTCAAACAGAACGTAGCGCATAAATTGGCCGAGTGGATGCTGAGAGGCAAGGTGGGTAGTGCCTCCCTGTTCGTCAGGCTTTATGCCAGTGCGCTGCTCCGAGACCTTAAGCACGGCTCGGCGAAGTGCCGCGATATGCTCGGGGGGTGCGACCTTTTCCGGCGGCACAATCGTGTAACCGAGCACCGCCAAGTCGGCGATATGCGACTGCAATCCTAGCGCCTGCAACTCCGGATATAGGCGAGCGATGTTGCGTTTCTGGCTCAAGTAAGGCGCAGACTCGAAGTCGCGAGGTCGCCGCAGAGCGGTGGCCTGGGGGGGTGAAAGGTCATCCATCAATCTGTCCCCGCGCCGTAGGGTTCGAGCAAGCGACGCGGGTCAGCGGCGTTTACGTGGCCGACATTGCGCAAGGTCTGTCGATAGCCAATCAGAGCCTGGAGTTCAGGCGCGAAGCTGGCCGCGCGCTCGCGCGAGGTGGCAAGCATCAAATTCTCCTGCTGGCGCATGGCACCCGCGCAATAGTTGATGGTCAGCGCCCAGCGGCGATCTGCGGTCTGGTTGGCACCACCGCCATGATAGGCCGTGCCCAACACAAAGCAGACACTGCCCTTGGGCATTAGAGCGGGGATTGACGCATGGGCAGCACGCGGGTCGGGCGCTGCAGCCCATCTGTGAGTATCGGGCACAATACGCGTGGCACCATTCTCTTCGATGAAATCAGTCAGCGCCCACATCGTGTTACAGACCAAGTTCCGATGCGGCATGGCTATGTCGTAGAGTTCATCGTCGCGATGGATCGGTTGCGCCCGTTCGCCGGGTCCGATCACAGCTGTGCCCATGGTCGACAGCAGCATGTCTCGACCTAAGACGCCGCGTAACACCGGCAGCAGGTTTGGATGTGCGGCGACCCTTTGCCAGACTTCACCTTGATTTAGCAGATCGAAGTAACGAACCGTCTTGTAGCCGACGAAGGCATTGCCCTTGAGGGAGGGTTCCATTTCGGCCTCGAGCCGATGGATTTCACTAACGATCTCGTCACACAGAGCCAACGATATGGCATCCGTCATAATGGAGTAACCGTGCGTTTCAAGCTCGCGGATGTGATCGTCGAAATCCTTCAAGCCGGTCTCCCGAGAGCTTCTGAATGCCAATGCCTTGCCATCTCTTGGAAGCTATCCAGAATGTCAAATCATCAGAACGCATTTCGAACAATACCCAACATTCGAGCAATTTTATGGGAAAATTGCAATCCTGAAAACATACTCGGAACTCAAATTTCTATCTTGAGGACTGTGTTGATCAGGGTGAGTTGGAAAACATGCCCTCAACCAGTGGACGGAAGAAGGCGGACGCAGCGTTTGGTGCCGTCACCCCGGGCACCCAATTGGTCAGCTCTGTGGCCCCGCTGATCATTGCGGTGATCATGAAGCCCGCGATATTGGGATCGACCGCCCGGATCGATCCGTCACGCATACCGTCGGCGACGAGACCTGCGAAATGTAGGGAAACGCGGCTGAACTGAAGGAAGATGTCCTGGCCGATGTCCTCGGGCACGGCGGCCAGCGCCGAAATCCGCAAGAGCGGTGCAGACCTGTCTAAATGCCCTCTGAACAAGTCATCTACAGCAAGGCAGAGGCATTCAAGGCTGCTGGTTCCGGCCGCTTCAGCTCGGTCCTGAGCTTGCCTGATAAGCGCCAGGGTGCGGTGGAAGCCGGCCACTACCAGATCATCCTTGGCGTCGTGACGGTGGTAGAAAGCACCTTTGGTCAGGTTAAGGCGTGCAGCGATGCGGTCCACGGACGCACCGCGATATCCTTCCTCATTGATCAGCTCTGTCGCCGCTGTCAGGAAAGCGTCCGGCGGGGTCGCCGACCGGTCTGCCGGGAGCGTGTCAGAACTCCAGTGGTGATCGGGGGCCGCAAGGCCGCATATCAGAATATCCGCTGTTCGCTGCGCAATCCGTTCAAAATCCCGGGGATCATAACGGTCAGCCCAGAGGGTCATCCAGATGGCTTGGGTAATGAACTGGTGGGTGCGCGCATTGCGTTCCAGTGGCCCGAGGCGAGGTGAGATGTCCAACTGTCGACGCAGTCGGCGATACATCTGGAGATAGGCGGCATCGACCATGGGATCGCCGATCGTGCGGACTTCGTTGAACAGGACGACGGGTTCGGCTTGGCCTGTCGCCAATTCGCTCCAGAAGCGCATGAGTGACAACAGGTAGAGTCGCACCCGCTCAGTCGGGGTCTCCCCGGCATCAGCAGCGTCCGCAAACCGCTCGAAACACGCAATCGACTCCAGCAAGCAAGCCGCGGCCAGATCTTCCTTTCGACGGAAATAATAGCTTATCGCGCTTGTTACCAAATCCAGGCGCGCGGCGACATCGCTGAAGGTCATGCCCTTCACGCCCTTGCGATTGATGACACCGACCGCAGCCCTGATGATCGCCTTCCGGCGTTGCTCGTACTTCGTCACCTAGCCCCTCTCAATCGCAGTCGCGATTGTCCGCCGATAAAGCCTTGCTCGTGCAGACTAATCTCCCAAGGCAGCATGCAACGGGAATCGGAACCAAACCAGACAAGGAATGGCCAATGACGCAATCAAGTCGGAGATGAACTAGGCAAAGCTCAGCAAACGAGTCCCCAGATCTACTCTGCTGATGCTTCGGACCAACGCCCTTTGAAAATCGCTGATCATCCGGAGTGCGGATTTTTAGAACCTGGACGGTACGGCGCGGTTGCGAAAGTCAGCGCTTACCCCCTAGTCACGCCTGCGATTCTGGCGTCCGCTGCGCCCTTCGGAGGGCCGACATCATGACTGAGCCATGCGCTATCGAGCCCTCGCCTGGCGGGGCTATCCTGCAACTCTGGTGGCGGTTTGTGGAACTTCGGATTGGGATCATTCCGGCTCCGGTATTCCTGCTGCTCGTGGGGTTGATTGCGGGCTTTGTTGGTGCCGATAAAGTTCCTTCCGATATTTTGATGAACATAGCGCTGTTAAGTGTCGGTGGGTTTGCGTGTGCGGAGATCGGCCATCGCATCCCGTTTCTCAATCGGATCGGCGCGGCGGCGATATTTGCGACCTTTGTGCCCTCCTATCTCGTCTATGCGCACCTGTTGCCGGAGAGTGTGATTGAGGCGATCAAGAGCTTCACCAAGGCCAGCAATTTCCTCTATCTGTTCATTGCCACCATCGTGGTCGGTGCGATCTTTGGCATGGATCGTCGGGTGCTGGTTTCAGGGTTCCTGAAGATCTTTGCCCCGCTGGCGCTGGGATCGTTAGCGGCGGCTCTGGTGGGGATCGCGGTGGGATCTGCACTGGGGCTAGAACCCAAACACACGCTGTTCTTCATCATCATCCCGATCATGGCGGGCGGTGTAGGGGAGGGGGCCATCCCTTTATCCATTGGCTATGGGCAGATCCTGGGTCTGGATACCGGGGGATTGTTGGCGGAGCTGTTGCCAGCGGTCATGTTCGGTAGCTTGACGGCCATCTTGTTCTCGGGCGGCCTGAATATGCTGGGCAAACGCCTGCCGCATCTGACCGGGGAAGGACGATTATCGACCCGAGACGGCGAGTTGGTGGTCACTGAATATCTGCCCGCACCAGCCGTGGACGCCTCGACCATTGCTGCGGCGGGAATCACGGCTGTCAGTCTCTATCTGGTTGGCGCATTGGCTCAGAAGCTGATGGGATGGCCTGGCCCGGTGACTATGTTGTTCTTGGCGGTGATCCTAAAGCTGGCCAAGGCCGCGCCACCGTCGCTCGAAGCGGGTGCCGCGACAGTCTATGAGTTCTTCCGAACGGCGGTGACCTATCCGTTGTTGTTTGCCATTGGGGTGTCGCTGACGCCGTGGGAAAAGTTAATGGCGGCCATCAGCCCGGCCAATATCGCAACCATTGTCGCCACAGTGGCGACCTTGATGGCGACCGGGTTCTTCACGGCGCGGTTTATCGGCATGTATCCGATCGACGTAGCCATCGTCACGGCCTGCCACTCGGGCCAGGGCGGCACCGGCGATGTGGCGATCCTGACGGCGGCCAACCGCATGCAGCTGATGCCCTTTGCCCAGATCGCGACGCGGATCGGTGGGGCCATCACTGTGACCCTAGCCTTGTTGGCGCTGGCGCATTTAAGTTAGACACCCATTATGGCTGAAGCGTTCAACGATTTGACCCTGCCCGCCGATAAGGCCGCGCGCTATGGCGTGGTGGCCGAAGAGATCGCTGCGGTCTTGGACGGGGAGCCTAATCGGATCGCGCGGATGGCGACCATTGTCTCCATGTTGGCCAATAGCTTTCCGCATTTCTTCTGGACGGGGTTCTATTTGGTTGATCTGGGCAAGCCGCGAGAGCTGGTGGTCGGACCCTATCAGGGCAGTTTGGGCTGTCTGCGGATCGCCTTTGGACGGGGCGTTTGCGGTGCCGCGGCTCAGACAGGCGAAATCCAACTGGGTCCCAATGTGCATGCGTTTCCAGGGCATATCGCCTGCGATAGCCGCTCGATGAGCGAAGTCGTGGTGCCGGTGTTTGATAGCGCGGGAACCTTGATCGCCGTGTTTGATGTCGATGCCGTGGAGCCCGCAGCTTTTGACCAGACCGACGCGCGCGCGCTGGATGATATTCTGAAGGCTGCGTTTTCTGGCTCCACCATTCCCTAACCTGCGGGCCTTAGGGTGGCCCCATGCCCCTTGTCAGCGTCATCATACCCACACAACGGCGGCCCCAAGGGCTGGATGTCGCGGTGCGATCTGTGATGGGGCAGGTGGGTGTTTCTGATTTTGAGCTGCTGGTGGTGGATAATGATCAGGTGACCTCGGCCCGCGCGGCTGTGGAGGCCATGGCCCAGGGCGCGCATTTTCCTTGCGTCTATGTCCATGAACCCGTCGCCGGGGTCGCCAATGCCCGGAACGCGGCGGTGGCCAAGGCGCGCGGTCAGTTTATCGCTTTTCTGGATGACGACGAAGAGGCCCCGAGTCATTGGTTGGCGGCGTTGCTGGCGGTGCAGGCGCAGTTTGATGCCGATGTGG
>JANPNB010000452.1:0-10114 GCA_031427275.1 Alphaproteobacteria bacterium
AACATCACCCGCACCAAACAACCTTCCGACCCTCCTAAGGATCAGAACGTTGAATCAGCTACCCAAGCTAAAGGGAATCACTTCCGTGCATCCGGTAGGCCCTGTGGGGGAGGAACTTTGGGCCCTACCCCATCTTCGCGGCGATTTGGTCGGCCAGCACGCGCAGCTCAGCCATGTCCGCCATACCCCCTGCCCCGTGGCGGCTAAGTGCAACACCCTCCCAGCGCGGAATGATGTGGACGTGCAGGTGATAGACCGTCTGGCCGGCTGCCGATCCATTGAACTGAGTCACAACTATGCCGTCGGGGTTCAGGGCCGCGCGCACGGCTATAGCTACGCGCTGCACGCCGGCCATCAGATCGGCGAGAACCGGTGCTTCAACCTCCAGAAGGTTGCGCGCCTTGGTGGCCTTGGGGATCACCAGCACATGGCCCCGGCTTTGCGGAAACACATCCATAAAGGCCAGCACTTGCTCATCCTCAAACACCCGAACAGCTGGAGCTTCACCCCGTAGGATCTTGGCGAAGATATTGCCGTCGTCGTAGGTTCCATCCAAGCTCATGGCGTTATCCCTAGTCATTTGTCTCGTGTTTGAACGGCGAGTATTCCTCGGCCAACCATTCCAGTTCGCTCTCGACGGCGGCCCGTTCGCGGCGAACGAACGCTTCAACCGGTCCGCGCAACATCGGGTCAGCGATATAGTGAGCTGAGCGAACCGCAACGGGTAGGTAGCCGCGCGCGATCTTGTGTTGCCCCTGGGCCCCCGCCTCGACGCGGGCGAGACCTCGGCCAATCGCCCATTCGATGGCTTGATAGTAGCAGAGCTCAAAATGCAGGAATGGCACCTCTTCGGTACAGCCCCAATTGCGACCATAAAGGCAGTCGCCGCCGATCAGATTCAGCGCACCGGCAATCCATCGACCCTGCCGCCGCGCCATAATCAGCAGCACCCGCTCAGTCATCTGCTCACCTAACAGCGAGAAGAACAGACGGTTGAGATAGGGCTGGCCCCATTTCCGCGCGCCGGTGTCCATGTAGAACCCGAAGAACGCGTCCCAGTGATCCTCGGTGATATCGGCCCCGGTTAGGGCAACGACCTCGACCTGCGCCAAGGCATCGCGCCGCTCCCGTCGGATGGTCTTGCGTCGACCCGACGATAGCGCCAACAGGAAGTCTTCAAAATCGCCATAGCCACGATTGAGCCAATGGTATTGTTGACCCTCACGTAGAGCCAAGCCCTGCTCACCCATCCATTCCCATTCGTCGGGTTGGGGAAAGTTGATGTGCAAAGACGAGGCGCCGTATTTGGTGCAAACCTCGACCGCCCCGGCCAACAGGACCTCTCGCGCCGCGTTCGCATCGACATCTGGTCTCACCAGCATGCGCGGCCCAGTCGCCGGTGTGAACGGGGCGGCCGACAAGAGCTTGGGATAGTATCGCCCCCCTGCCCGCTCATAGGCATCGGCCCAGGCGTGGTCGAATATGTACTCACCTTGGCTGTGGGACTTCAGATAAAGCGGCATGACGGCACCTATCGCACCGCTAACATCTTCGACCGAAAGATGCTGAGGACCCCAGCCCTGACGCTCAACCGCACAACCGGCTTCTTCGACGATGTTTAGGAAGTCGTAGCTGATGAAGGGATTGGCTTGGTAGCCAGGATTGGCCGCACAGGCCTCCCATCCGGCCCGGCCAATCTCAGAGATGCGCCGACTGACCTTGACGGTCGGCTTAAGGATCACGCGGCAAAACCCTCAAAGATCATATTGTCGCAATGGGGCGCAATCATCTCCCATTGGGCAGCGCTCCGCACCGTCCAAGCCACCACCGGCAGACCTTGTTCGCGGTATGCGACCACCTTGGGATCAGCAACCATGTCGGTGCTCATAGCCAAGAAGTGGGGGCGAGCGATGCTGACATGCTCAAGTTGCGAAAACGACTTGCGCTGTTCGGCTGACAAATGAGGCTGATCGTCGCTCCAACTATAGCTATCCAACCCGCGGAGCACGCCCGGGAACCGGTCAGCAAACCACGCATGGCTGTAGGGATTGAACCCGATGACGCAGACCGGACCGTTGTGGTCGATCAGGATCTCATGGACGCGCTGCTCTAACGGTCCGACTTCGCCAAAGGGCGTCTTGAGTTCAACGTGCACCATCGCGCGGTGGCCCACGATGGCGAGCACGTCAAGCAGAGTTGGTATGGCCTCGTCCGTGCCCCTGAGCCTTAGCTGGCCCAAGTCTGCGGCCGTATGATCACGAAGATGTCCCTCGGCTCCCGTCATGCGCTTGAGGCTATAGTCGTGAAACACCATGGCTTCGCCGTCCGCAGACAGATGAACGTCCAGTTCGATGCCGTATCCGGCGTGACAGGCCGTCTGAAAGGCGGCTAGCGAGTTTTCGGGCGCACCGTCGGCAGCCCACAGGCCACGATGCGCGACGGGAGGCTGAAAGAGTTGATCCCAGGCTTCACCGAATTTGTTTCTCACCGGATTTCAACCACGGCATCGACTTCAACGGCGAAATTGAAAGGCAGCTTGAAGACACCCACGGCCGATCTTGCATGCTTTCCCGCATCCCCGAAGGCCAAGACCATGACGTCTGAGGCCCCGTTGATAACCTGTGGGATGTCATAGAAATCAGGCGCGGCCTGAACAAAACCTCCGAGTTTCACAACCCGAACAAGGCGATCCAAATCGCCGTCGCATGCTGCGCGCATCTGGGCGACGAGGTTGATTCCGCAGAGCCTAGCTGCCGCCCTGGCTTGCTCCAGATCAACTTCTGAGCCGACCGTGCCCTTCACGCCGCCAGAGGCGTCAACCGAGACTTGCCCGGAAATATGGACAAGATTGCCTGTCCGAACGAAGGGGACATAGTTGGCAACAGGGGCAACGGGTGTCGGGAGCGTGATCCCGGCGGCGGTCAGGCGATTTTCGGCATTGGACATGCCTCAGGTCTAAACCTCATCGACCTAAGAGAAAAGGCCTGGGCCGTTGCGGGACCAGGCCTTCTTTAATAGCACCCTATTACGCAGGTGCCCTCGGGAGGAGAGACTAGCGAGCGGCCTGAAGGCGCTCGACGGTGGCGGTGACGCGCTCGTTCAGAGGCTTGAAGCTCTCCTTCATGGCGGCGGTCACGATTTCTGACGCCTTGGTCATCTGCGCAATGTAGCCTTCATAGGCCGACTTTGCGAAGCTGGATTGAATTTCGAAGGCCTCCTGCACGCTCTTGACGCCGGACAACGACTTGGCGGCAGCAATTTGGCTTTCCATGGCCGTCTTCGAATAGGTCATTGTCTCGGCGCTAAGCGCTTCAACGCCCTTCGCAGCTGCGGTAACCGAAGCGACCACGGCTTCTAGGTTTTTCTTTGAGTCTGCATTCATTTCATTCATGCCTGCCAAGGACTTTTCGATGAGGTCCTTGAACGCGGTGTTTCCGGCGGCGGTGAACTGTTCGACGTTGGACTTTGTGGTGGTAGCCATAGCTTCAGACTCCTGATCGGGGTTTGCGGCAAGCGCCGCTAGGCAATGGGGCGTTACTTCGCCTGAATTCCACCGCTGAGTCTCATGTTGCAGTGCGGTAGTCAAGTGAAAATGGTGCGGTGCACAATCGCCTGTAAGGAGAAAATTCGGCCAACGTGGCTTGCATGTGACAAATCGCTCGTAAGTCTTGCGTTTACCTTCGCGCAAGACCCTGACTGTCATGCTACAGTCTTGAAGCGTCGATTTTTGTCGACCCACCTTTGTTCCGACGGACGAACCTCATGCTCGAGCACGCCCGCCTTTTGATTGCTGCATTTGGCATCGCCCTTTTGTCGGCGATCGCCTTAACGAGCGCGCCCGCTCAGGCCGGAATTCCATTTCTTCAATCGCCCTCGTCTCAGACGCGATATGCCGCCATCGTGGTGGATGCGCAGAGTGGCGAAGTCCTCTACGCCAAGCGCGCCGATAGCCAACGCTATCCCGCATCCATTACAAAGGTCATGACCCTCTATCTGACGTTTGAGGCGCTATCGAACGGAAGCTTACGACTTGATGATAGCGTGGTCATCTCACCCCGGGCCGCGGCCCAGGGACCGACGAAGTTAGGTCTCCCTGTTGGAGATAGTCTGACCGTTTCAGAGGCCATGCAGGCTTTGGCGATCAAATCAGCCAACGACGTGGCCGTGGCCTTAGCGGAGAGATTGGGCGGCAGCGAAACCCGTTTTGCTACGCTGATGACCCTGCGCGCTCAAGATTTGGGAATGACCAACACGCACTTTGTCAACGCCTCAGGGCTGCCCGACAGTCGTCAGGTTTCCACGGCGAGAGACATTGCCATCCTGTCACGTGCTGTGATGCGGGACTTCCCCCAGTATTACGGGCTGTTCAGCCAGGAATCCTTCACCTTCCGAGGGGTGACGATGAACAACCACAATGGCCTGTTGGGTCGGATGCCCGGCGTCGATGGCTTGAAAACCGGGTTCACCAATGCGTCAGGCTACAACCTCGCGGTATCGGCGGTTCGCGACGATCGTCGGCTGATCGCGGTGGTCTTGGGTGGGCCTTCAAATGCAGCACGTGACCGTAACGCGCAGGATCTCTTGCTGACGGGCTTTGACATCATGTCACGACGCGCGCGCGGTGAGGTCATCACTGTGGCTCAAAATATGTTTGAGCCCGAACCTGCGCCTTTGGTCATGCGGGCTTCCGTTGAGCAGGGAGACCGAGATCAAGCTTTGCCTAAGGCCGTCTTCACCTCCGCCCCCTTGCCGCCGAAGGCCTCGCGAATCGCAATTGTAGACCCAAAAACCACGAAATTGAGATCTGGCAGGTCATCCGATGGGCCTTGGGTCGTTCAAGTTGGCGCGTTCAAGACCAAGTCAGAGGCCCGCACCCAGTTGGCAATGATCGAACGTCAGTTCCAAGAACCCTTTGCTGATGCCCAACAACAGATAGCAGCCCCGGTGGGTGGAAACTGGCGCGCCCAATTCAAGGGGTTCAGCGAAGGCGCGGCACGACAGGCTTGCTCAACCCTAAAGTCCAGGAAGCAGCCCTGTATGGTTGTTAGCCCCAACTAAGGCTTCTTAAGCAGCCGATCTCGGGCGGCGTTCAATTGCGCGGCAAGGCCGTGGGTACCACCCTTATCTGGATGCGCGCTCTGCATCAGGCGCGAATAAGCGGCTTGGATGTCCTGCGGCGTGGCATTGGCTGTGACACCCAAAATGGACCGCGCCTCACTATCGTCGAGGTCGACCGGTCTTCGGGGAGCACTTTGTGTCCAAGACAGGCGAGTGGTTGAGGCCAGCCATAGGCCTGCAATTACCAAAACCGCAGCGCGGCTCCACTCGCCGCGCAAACCGACAAAGCCTGCTGCCGCAAAAGCTGCAACCGCTAGAGCACCAGCCACCAGCCGCCACTCCCGGCGTTTTAGAACAGGATTTTTCGCGCGGCCGGCCCAGACAAAAGCTGCAAGCAGCGCACAGCCCAGCGCGAGATAGAGCACTATTGGGCCGCCAGCCGATCAAGGCTGCCAGAGTCGGAAAAGCCCAAGCTTGCCATCAAGGCTCGCAGTTCCTGACGCGCGGCGACGTGTTGCAGGCTCATGGCTACTGGCCTTATCGTGGGAGACAAGTCAGCCACCGTGAGCCCGAACGGAAAGAGTTCGCGATAGATTACCCGGTCACGCAGCCCGGGGCCAACGCGAAACCCCACGCGACGGGAGAGCGCCTGGACCCGTTCGTCCACCCGGCGCCGGTTTCTGGCCTCAGTCGGGGCGAGGCGATTGCGAAGAACGACCCAGTCGATAGTTTGGCCCGTGGTCACGGCGCGCGTCTTGCGGCTATTCCAGACGGTCTCGGAATATAGGCTCGGGCGCTTAAGCTCTAGGGACACCGGATCGACCACCCCGAGCGTGTCAAAGTCCACAAAACTGTCGTTCATGGGTGTTACAATGAGGTCGGCACGTCCGTGCGCAGCACGGCTCATGGCGGTATCAGCACCCGGCGTATCGATCAGTATGAAGTCGGAGGCCTCAGCGGCGGCAAACACCTCGTCGAAACGCCTGACAGCCTCTTCGTCTGGGGCGTTAGACAGAGCGGCCTCCAGCGGATGCTCCAGCGGCATAGGCGCGTCTTGCCCCGCCGCCGCCAACCACGCGCGCCGGTGGGCAAAGAAGTGCCCCATGGACTGTTGACGGAGGTCCAGGTCTAAAACCGACAACCGTGCGCCGCTGTGCATCAGCGCGGTGGCGAGATGGATGGCCAGAGTCGATTTGCCCGCCCCGCCCTTTTCATTGCCAACCACAATCACCTTGGGCACGGCCATCCAGTCCACTCCACCATTTCAAGTGCCACAATTTCACGACGAGCAGGCTGCCGATTCGCTTGGGCACCCTGTGCCTCAGCCACCATATGCGTCAACGCATCTCAGCCTCCTGGCTGTGGACGGATGGACGCAGGTGTATCTGACCACCATATAGCGTCGGCGGCGCTGGAGACCGAAATGCCTGACTTAATCACCGCGAGAAAAATCCAAGGCCTACGCCAACAGGTCCGCACCTGGCGCGCGCAAGGCCTGCGCATAGGCTTGGTTCCAACCATGGGCGCGCTGCACGACGGGCATCTGTCTTTAGTACAGCTAGCCAAATCTAAGGCTGACCGCGTAGTGGTCTCCATCTTCGTCAATCCGACCCAGTTTGCACCGCATGAGGACTTCGACGCCTATCCTCGCGACGAAGCCAGCGACATTGCCCTATTGGCGACCGCCGGTTGCGATCTGGTCTTTTCGCCCTCTGTGGAAGAGATGTATCGGCCCGGAGCCACCACCAGGGTGGAGGTAAGCGGCGTTTCGGAACCGCTTGATGGTCTGGCCCGTCCTGGCCATTTCGCGGGCGTGGCGACGGTGGTGACAAAGCTATTGAACCAGTGCGCACCCGATGTTGCCGTGTTCGGTGAGAAGGACTTTCAACAGCTGCAGGTGATACGCCGCCTGGTGATTGATCTGGACCTCCCAGTGGAGATCATTGGCGCGCCAATCATGCGGGCGGCAGACGGTTTGGCCTTGTCGTCGCGAAATGCCTATCTTTCCCCGGTCGAGCGCCGCATCGCGCCGACCTTGAATTTGCTACTCACAGACTCCGCCCAACGCCTGCGGTCTGGTGCCAGCATCGGCGAGGTTGAAGCCAGGGCCACCGAGCAGCTCATCGAGGCGGGTTTCGGCCGAGTTGACTATTTTGAGGTTCGAGCCAGCGACAGCTTGGCGCGGTTTGCCGGCATCAAGGTCGAAGGGATCGCGCGGCTGTTGGCTGCCGCGCATCTGGGGAAGACGCGGTTGATCGACAACATCGCCGTCTGAGACTTGGTGCGCATCTACCAAGCTCCAACTTCCCTAAGCTGGCGGGCCAGTTCGGTGGGGATTTCGTCGTCGGTAACCAGATCGAGATCGGCAGGTGCGTCCTTTGGATCAAGATAGCGCCAACCTTGGAACGCGCGGCGCGGTGTCGGGGCTACGCGGATGATTTCAGGCTCGAGTGCGATCTCGCAACGCGAGGTAATCCCCTCTCCTAATTTGCGGACAGCAATGATCTGCTGCCGACAAAGGATCATGCCTTTGAATATCCGATAGATCGATCCGCCATCCAGCAACTCGTCAACCCGCTTGGGCATCATCTTGGTGTGCAGAAACCAAGGCTTTGCGCCATCCCTGTGCCATTCCAACAGATCATCGATCGTGTCGCAGCCGACGCACAGTCGGATCATGTGCAAGGCCATTAGGAGGTCGCTTTCAGTCGAGCCAGTGTGACCCCTTCGCTGACCTGATCGCCTGCGCTGACGGACAGCGCCTCCACCACCCCATCAAAAGGCGCGATGAGCGCGTGTTCCATCTTCATTGCCTCCAAGGTCATTAGAGCCTGGCCCTTGGTGACCTCATCGCCGATGGCCACGGAAACGGTGACCACTTTGCCCGGCATCGGCGAGACAATGGCTCCATCCCCGCCTATGGCATCCAGGCTGCGGAACGGCGGCTGGGTCGAGAACACAAAGGTTTCGCCATCCTCAAAGAGCACGACAGAGTCCTGGGTCATCAGCAGATCAGCCTCAAAGTCACCGTCTGGCAGTGGTGCGTCGATCGGCTTTCCCTCCAAGAACAGTCGGATGGCACCCTCCGGCCCAGCGTTCATGCGAAATCCGGTCAGGTGGGTCCAGGGCGTGGGCGTTTCGTGACCGGCACAGTCCAAGACCGCTGCAGAAGCGACAGACAATAGACCGCCTGACGGCGACGGCTGGGCAGCGAGTTCATCGATCCGGCCGGGAATGAACCCGGTGTCCACATCCCCAGCAATGAAGTCTGGATGATCCAAGCAACGTGCCAGGAAGCCTGCATTGGTCTTTACCGGCCAGACCTCCACTTCGGCACAAGCCTGAGCCAGGAGATCACCAGCGCCCTCGCGGGTCGAGGCATGGGCAATCAGTTTAGCGATCATCGGGTCATAGAAGGGCGTGACCTCGTCTCCCTCCTCGACGGCGCTATCGACTCGCACACCTGACGGCATACGAAAATGATCGAGCACACCGATGGACGGCAGAAAACCCGCAGAAGGACTCTCAGCGTAGAGGCGGGCCTCCATAGCATGGCCGGTCAGGGTGATTTGTTCTTGAGATAGTGGCAACCTCTCGCCAGCTGCGACCCGGAACTGCCATTCAACCAGATCAATACCGGTTACCGCTTCGGTAACTGGGTGCTCCACTTGCAGCCGGGTATTCATCTCCATGAACCAAATCCGGTCGGGCCTGAGTCCCTCGCTGGCGTCGGCGATGAACTCTACGGTTCCAGCGCCGACATACCCCACCGCCTTGCCCGCCGTGATGGCGGCGGCGGTAATGGCGGCCCGGGCTTCAGGCGTCATGCCGGGTGCCGGTGCTTCCTCAATGACCTTTTGATGGCGTCGTTGAAGGGAACAGTCGCGTTCAAAAAGGTGAACGACATTGCCCTGCTGATCACCGAATATCTGGACTTCGATGTGTCGCGGGCGGCTGACGTATTTCTCGATTAGAACGCGGTCATCGCCGAAAGATGCCGACGCCTCGCGGCGGCAGGACCCAAGCGCTTCAGCAAAGTCTTCGGCCCGGTCTACCCGGCGCATGCCCTTACCGCCGCCACCCGCCACAGCCTTGATCAATACCGGATAGCCGGTGCGGTCGGATTCCGCCCGCAGGCGCGCCTCGGACTGATCCTCACCTAGGTACCCCGGCGTCACCGGCACGCCCGCCGCAATCATGAGCGATTTAGCGGCATCTTTCAGACCCATCGCTTGGATCGCGGAGGGCGGTGGGCCTATCCAGACCAATCCTGCGGAAATGACGGCCTGCGCGAAATCCGCGTTCTCCGAGAGAAAGCCATATCCAGGATGAATAGCGTGCGCCCCTGACGCCAGCGCCGCCGAGACGATCTTATCTGAGCAAAGGTAGCTATCGCGGGCGGGCGCGGGCCCTATCAAGACTGCATGGTCGGCGTCACGAACATGCGCGGCGTCGATATCGGCCTCTGAATAGACAGCCACAGTCGCGATGCCCATCCGGCGGGCGGTCTTGAACACGCGTCGGGCAATTTCACCGCGATTGGCGACCAGTACAGATTTGAACATAGCTCTCAATGAACCCCTGCGACGCCTATCGGCTCAGAGCGCCCAGGACGCTTTGCGCTTATCAAGAAAAGCGTGGACGCCCTCTTGTCCCTCATCGCTTACCCGAGCCCGAGCAATACGTTTGGCCGTTTCTTCCATTAGATGATGGTCGATCCTGCAAAAGGCGACGTCTTCGACCAATTTCTTGGAGTCGGCTACGGCACCCGGCGCGCAGGCCATCACTTCGCGTGCGATTCTTGCCTGGGCAACGTCAAGGGCGGCGGCATCGGCAACAACCTCACTGACTAGCCCGATGGCCTCCGCATGGGTCGCATCGAAAACGCGGCCTGTCGCGAACAGAGCGCGAGCGGCCCGCGGACCAATAGCCCCCACGACATACGGGCTGATCGTTGCCGCGATGAGCCCGAGCTTGACCTCCGAAAAGCTGAATTTAGAGGCAGTCGTCGCAACGGCCATGTCACAGGCTGCGGCAAGGCCCGCTCCACCGCCAA
>JANPNB010000453.1:0-2753 GCA_031427275.1 Alphaproteobacteria bacterium
TCGCCCGCCTGTCGCGCTCCTCGCTGGAGCTGCAGAAAAGCCAGCTGAACGCCTCGTTCGCCGCGGCCCGTGCCACCATCGCCCAGGCGCAGGCGCAGATCGCCCAGGCCAAAAGTGCCGCGGACGAAGCACAGCGCAACAACGACCGTACCATCGCTCTGAAGGCCGTCGGCAACGCCTCGCAAGCCGCCGCCGACAAGGCCAACGCCGCCGCGATCTTTGCCACCGCACAGCTTGTCGTGGCCATCCAGTCGCTCGAGGCGACCAAGGCCAATCTCGCACTTGTCGAAGCCCAGATCGCCAACGTCGATCTGCAACTGGCCCGCACCGAGGTCACCGCCCCCTTCGGCGGTGAAATCACCGCCCGCAACGCCACCCTTGGTGCGATCGCTTCGGCGGCCGGCACCCCGATGTTCGTCCTGATCCGCGACGGCGAACTGGAATTGCGCGCCGACATCGCCGAGGCCGATCTTCTGCGTGTCCTTCCCGGACAAACCGCCCGTCTCGCCTTCGCGGCCTCGCCCCCCCCTCTGGCCGGAACCGTGCGTCTGGTCGAACCCACCATCGACAGCGCCACCCGCCTTGGCCGCGTCCGCATCTCCTTTGACGACAGCACACAGGTCCGTGCCGGCATGTTCGTCGAGGCCACCATCCTTGTGGTCGAACGCTCGGGCATCGCGGTTCCGGTGACCGCCCTTGGATCATATCAGGACCAGCCTTCGGTCATGCTGGTCGAAAATGGCACCGCCCGTCGCCAGATCGTCGCGACCGGCATCCGCGACGGCGGCTGGGTCGAAGTGACCGAAGGTCTGACCGAGGGCCAGTTGGTGGTCACCAAAGCCGGCGCGTTCGTGCGCGACGGCGACCAGATCAATCCGATCCCTGAAATCAGCACGAACTAAGGGGCGCCGCACCTTGAACTTCTCCGCCTGGTCGATCCGCAATCCCGTCGCCCCGCTGCTCGGCTTCTTCCTGCTGATGGTCGTGGGCTGGCAATCGTTCAACGCCCTGCCCATCACCCGATTTCCCAACATCGACATCCCGCTCGTCGCGATTTCCATCGTCCAGCCGGGGGCCTCGCCCTCTGAAATGGAAGCCCAGGTCACCAAGGAAATCGAGGACGCAGTCGCGGGCATAACCGTGGCCAAGAACGTCGTCTCGACGGTCACGGACGGCGCGTCCACCACGGTCGTGGAATTTCGCATCGAAGTGCCGACCGACAAGGCGGTGCAGGACACCAAGGACGCCATTGACCGCATCCGCGGCAACCTGCCCGGAGAGATCGAGCCCCCAAACGTCAGCCGCATCGACGTCGAAGGTCAGGCCATCCTGACCTATGCCCTGAAAGCCCCCGACAAATCCTTTGAAGAGCTGTCGTGGTTCGTCGATGACACCGTCAAACGCGCCCTTCAGGGCCGCGCGGGCGTGGGCCGCGTTGATCGCTACGGCGGCGCTGACCGCGAGGTCCGCGTCGAGTTGGACAGCGCCAAACTCGACAGCTTCGGCATCACCGCCCAATCGGTCAGCCAGCAACTCAGCGCCACCAACACCAACCTCGGCTCGGGCCGGTCAGAGGTTGGCGCGGGCGAGCAGGCCATCCGCACCTTGGGCGACGCGCAAACCGTGCCCGGGCTTGCCAGAACCACCATCGCCCTCCCCTCGGGGCGCCATGTGAAACTCTCCGACCTTGGCAACGTCACCGACACCTTCGAAGAACTGCGCTCGTTCTCGCGGCTGAACGGAGAGCCGGTGGTGACCTTTTCGGTGTTCCGCGCCAAGGGGGCATCGGATGTCTCGGTCAAAGAAACCGTCAACCAGCAGCTCGACATCTTGCGCGCGACCTACCCCGACGTGCAGATCCTGCCGATCGACGATCTGGTCTATTTCACCCAAGGCAACTACGACGCCGCCATCGACACGCTTCTGGAAGGTGCGCTTCTGTCGGTCATCGTGGTGTTTTTGTTCCTGCGCAATTGGCGTGCCACGCTGATCTCGGCCGTGGCCCTTCCGCTGTCCGCCATCCCGACCTTCTGGATCATGGACCTGCTCGGCTTCTCGCTCAACCTCGTCTCCTTCCTCGCCCTGACGCTGGCCACCGGCATTCTGGTCGATGACGCGATTGTCGAGATCGAGAATATCGCCCGCCATATCCGCATGGGCAAATCGCCCTACCGCGCCGCCATCGAGGCCGCAGACGAGATTGGTCTGGCGGTGATCGCAACCACGTTCACCATCATCGCCGTCTTTGTGCCGGTGTCGTTCATGGGCGGCATTCCGGGTCAGTATTTTGAACAATTCGGCCTGACCGTCGCCGTCTCGGTGTTCTTCTCGCTGCTCGTGGCCCGCCTCATCACGCCGATGATGGCCGCCTACCTGATGACGTCAAAGGACGCCGGCACCGAAGAAGGTCACGCCGATGGCCGATTCATGCGGGGTTATCTGCGCATGATCGGGGCCACCACGCGAACCTGGCGCGTTGGCCGCCTGAAACTCGGGGCCTATTACGTCACGCTCCTCGGCGCTTTCATCGCCTTTGGCATCTCGATGTATTTCATGCTGCAAGTCCCCGGATCGTTCCTGCCACCCGAAGATTCCGGCCGCATCTCGATCTCGGTCGAACTGCCGCCGGGCACGACATTGAACCAGACCGACCTGGCCGCCGCCGAGATTTACAACAAGATCAAGGATGTTGAATGGATTGATCAGGTTTTCGTTCTGGGCGGCTCCTCGCCCACCGGAGAGCTGGACATTCG
>JANPNB010000454.1:0-3585 GCA_031427275.1 Alphaproteobacteria bacterium
ATGACGCTGATATAGAGCTTGGAGCGCGGAAACCGTACCTTGAGCGGCAGGCCATAAAGCCAAGGCGGTCGCCGATCTCCGCGCGGGGCCGGTGGCTGACCATGCCGTGCGCGCAAGATGGATCCGACGGACTCGTTGAGCATCAGGCCGCCAATGGCCCCAAGGAAGATCAGATACGAGAGGGAGACCACGAAGTCGGCCTGGCCCATCAGGCGGATCCAACGGAAGACCTCAACACCAACTATTGAGCCTAGGGCACCGCCAGCCGCCAATACGCCGCCCATACGAAAGTCCACGGCGCGAGCGCGGGTGTAGGAGATAACGCTCGAGGTCGAAGAGGCGGCAACATGGCTGGCCAGGCTGGCTACCGCGACGGCTGGCGGAATTCCTAAGAAAACCAAGATGGGCGTCATCAGGAACCCACCGCCGATACCAAACAGGCCGGAGATGAACCCAACCATCGCACCAAGCGCGATCAACAACGGCGCGTTGACCGAAACCTCGGCAATCGGCAGGTAGAAGTCCAATTCCGACGCCCCTTGGGTGGACGAAGCGTGGCCGCCTTAGATCAGCGGGTGAAGACGGAGAGACGTTGGACGGTCGCAGGGTCCAGAATACCCGTCGGCGTGACGTTTTGATCCCTTTGGTAAGCCGCGACGGCCATCTTGAGAGCCGGGGACGCCCCACCGTCGGTCGGGCCCTGATAATAGCCCAAGCGTGAAAGGGCCTTTTGCGCCAAAGCCACGCTTGTCGCATCGGCACCAAGGTCAGCTGTGGCGAGCGGCGCGGTCGATGGGTTGGCCTCAGTCGCTCTAAAGGCAAATGCTGCGCGTTCGGCCAGGGCACGCGCGTCAATTGTGAGCTGAGGTTTGACTTGCTCGGCACGCTTGCGTGCGTCGCTGTCGCCCGTCTTGCTGGCAATGAGGTACCACTTATAGGCTTCAGCCGCATTTTGGCTGACACCAAGGCCCTGTTCGTAAAGCGAGGCAAGATTGAACTGACTATCGACCAAACCCAGATCGGCGGCACGGCGGAACCATTGCGCAGCCGTTGTCGAATTCTTTGCGCCGCCGGTACCTTCAACATAGGCCATGCCAAGATTATGCATCGCCCGGCGATCACCCCCCTCGGCCGCGCGCTCGGTCCAACGGCGAGCTTCTACGGGGTCTTTTTTGACGCCACCGTCGCCCTTCTCATAGAGCTTTGCGAGATAGAATTGGGCGGGCGCATGGCCAAGTTCAGCGACCGCCTTTAGCTCGGTGACCGCATTTGGCCGACCCTGAGCCACAGCGTCAGAGGCTTTGGTGTAGCGTTCAGAAAGGTCAACGGTCGCGATCGCAGACGTCGGCACCAGCGTGGGGGCCAAGGCCATGGCGACGCGCGGCGTGGCGGGGAAAGGCGTCGTGTCGCTTTCGCCTTTTGATGCAGAGGAATTCTGTGTGAGCGCTGCTAAAGCTTCAGCAACTCTTTGCGGCGGCGATCCACCCGGACGCCCCTCCATCAGGACGAAACCGGCGGCACCAACACTCACGGCTGCGGCCGCACCGACCACGACAAGCGCTGTCTGCAGGCTAGACGAGGCTTGGCGCTTTGAACGTTTCCCAAAGATGGCAAAAATCGATGACGCTAGCTTTCCGCCCTCGGCCTTGACTTTACCGCGCTTTGATTTGCGGCCCTTACCATCGTTCTCGACAGCGGCGCGGGCGGCAGCACGTGCCTGCTCAATGACTTCGCGTGTGGTCAGGGGCTGGGGCTCAACGGTATCTTGAGCCGCCACGAGCTCTGGCTGGACCTCTTCCGGCACATCGCTGGGTTCGACATGTTCGTCTTCGACCTGCGAGTCGTCGCGCTCAAACTCGGCTGTGCCGAAGAGCACGGGTTCTTCGTCTTGGTCTTGTAACTCCGAGACTTCAGCCGCTGTCGAGGCGGCAACGGGGTCCAAAGCTGCATCGAAGTCGTGGATCTCTGGCTCCACCTCGGCGGGCGCTTCAACGAACGCAGAAAACCCTTCAGCTACGGCGAAGTCCTCCGCATCAAAGGTCACCCGCTCAGTGTCTGCGGGATAGGGCTCAGGCGCATAGATGATCGGTGGCTCATAAGAAGGTTCGGGCAAGCTCACCGCCATAAGCGGCGGTGGCGTCGCATAGCCCGAACGTGTGGTCAGCCCCGACGCCTGCATCAGTGTTGCCGGTGCAACCCGTTCTTCGCCTTCAATCGGATGCGACAGTTCTGGAAAGGGTTCCGGCTCGCCCAAATCGCTGACCGTCGACTCAAATGGATTCTGAGCCGGAGCTGGTGGGGTGGCAATCTGCTCGGAAATCTGCTGCTGGGTTTCGCTTAGCCGCTGATCAATCCTATCGCGCGCATCCTCAAGGAGTTTTGCGGTGCGTTCCTCACTGAGCCGAATGCGTTCGACGAGATCATCGGATGACCGCTCGCTGCGCTGGTTTAGCTTTTCGGTGACGCGGGCCACCTGCTCGCCGACGTCATCAATCGCCTGGGCCGAGCGCCGCTCTGCGCTCGCAATACGTTCAGCAAGGCGCTCACTGATGCGGCCGATCTCAGCGCCCAACTTCTCCATGGCCTGGGCCTGGATCGTATCGGTTCGGGTGAGTTTGGCCTCAACCACCTGAGCAATACGCGACACCTCACCGCTAACCTGGGCGATGGACTCTTCGGCCCGTGTTTCGCTCGATTGTACGCGGCGATTGAGACTGTCAGCGACACTGAGGACTTCTTGTCCAACGCGCTCAATTGCTAGAGCTGACCGTTGCTCGGCCAAGCGGACCTGATCAGCCATTTCGGATAGCTTTCGCTCCATCCGATCAAACCGGCCCTCGGTTTCAGTCTGCAGGGTTTGGGTAAGCTCCCCGCGCGCGGCTTCAACCTGATGGGTCAGGCTGGCGGCTATTTGCTCGAGCTTTTGATCAATACTTGGCAAGCTGGCCGTTTCGACGGCATCAACCCGACCCTCAATCCCAGCGAACGAAGCGCGCAGATTTTCTAGGGCGTACGCCGCTGCTGTCTCTGCCTCTGAAAGTCGTTCCCCGACCCGGTGCGCCACGTCCTCAATTGCCTGAACGGTGGGACCAGACCCGCCCGCCTCAGCTTTTTCAACACGTTCGCGCAGCGCCATCAGGGTCTGACGGGTCCGGTTCTCACCCTCATAGAGGTGGTTGGCAACACGACCGAGCGCCTGTTCCAACGCGCGCAGGGCTTCGGCCGAACGCGGCCCGGCGGCATCAGCCTCAACTTTTCGCAGACGATCGGCGATGTGGGCTTGGCCACCGCGGGCTTCTTGAACCGCCCCCTCAAATCGCGAGGCGATCGCGACCTGCTCACGCTCTGCAGACTCAATGCGCGATACAGCTTCGCGCACGGAATGTTCGACACCGCTTATGGCGAGACCTGTCCTACCTTCGGAGCTCTCAATGCGATCGGTTAGCCGGTCGAGCGCTAAGGTGACACGGCCAATTTCGTCGGCGGGGTGCTCGGGAGCCTCAAATCGCGACGGACTGTCACGAAGTGGCTCTGGGCGCATCGGGGTCACGAACGGCTTGATGGGCTCATGACGCGGTGTTTCGT
>JANPNB010000455.1:0-2258 GCA_031427275.1 Alphaproteobacteria bacterium
GCCTACCTCAATTACGCGATGTCACCGTTATCACCCGTTTGTACTGAGAGAAAGGTGCTTAGATTTCCGTTGCATACAGCGTCTGTGCGACCCGATTAATCAGTCGAGAGGATATTGCGCTGCGACGGCCTCCCACAAGAGTGTCGCGCTCCTGAGCGTTTCGTCTTGACGCCACCTGACGACTTCTCCCTCGACGATGAAGCTCAGATCTGCTGCCAATATTTTGACCTCTTCCAGCATTTCAGGAATGTGCCTGTAAAGTGGTTGAGCGGGCGTGGGAGCAAGGCGAAGTTCATGGGCAATGTTCACATTGCGGAAGTCGCGCAGCAGTGTCGCTCGATTTGGTTGCTCGTCGCGAAGGGCTGTTAGTCGAGCTTCGAATTGTACTAAGCGTTGCCTCACTTGATCGCAATTTACTCCGCCCATTTCGTTCCAGTTACGTGCCTCGGCAATTAGCTGCTCTGAGACGCCTGGAAGGCGGAGTAGCTCGCTGCAAACGGGTAAGCTGATACGATTTGTGGCTAGAGCGTCGCGACGCGAAGGTGGATCGAGCACCCGCGTAATCATGAGGATTTGCGCATCTCGAGTCGCTCGTTCGAAAATCCATGCAGCTTCCGAAGCGGGAGAGGCCGCGACCGCCCTTCGGGTATCGCCGCCGTAACCGAGAGAACGCCAAGCTTCTTCCGTTGCGCGTGCCCATTCGACACATTGGACGATTCTAGCTTTCGCGTGGCGCATTCTCGCTATTGTCTCGTCAACATCGAACGGCTGTACGCCGGGAGGCCTAGCCATCCAACGCGCCCCTAAAACGTCCCCTTGCCCAAGGCTGCATAGGTCAGTTTTTGGAAGATCGGCAGGGCGGCTCGCCCGCCCATCCGCTGACCAGTCGCCAGTTGGCTGGCGGCTTCGGGGCTTAGGTCCATGGAGTTTTGGATCAGGTAGATCATCACCATGTCTTCCTCCGGGTCGGCCTGCCACCAGGTGCCGAAGGCGCCGGGCCAGCCGAAGGCACCTTCTGAACCAGCGCCCATCCAGGCTTGTTTTTCCGGGTCGGTGATCACCGAGACGCCGAGGCCAAAGCCCTGGCCCATCCAGAAGGGGATGCCCATGAAGGGGATCTCGCGTTGCTCCGGCGTCAGGCGATTGGCAGTCATCAGGTCGAAGGTTTGCTCGCTGATCAGGCGCACACCGTTCAACTCGCCGCGACCCAGCATTAGCCGCGCGAAGATCAGGTAGTCGTCAGCCGTGGAGATCAGCCCGCCACCGCCGCCGCAGAAGGCGGGCTGGGCGTCCAGGTGCGGGAAGGAGACGTCCTCCATGGCGTCAGTGGTGGGGTTGATCTTGTAGAGCTTGGCCATGCGGTCGCGCTTTTCCGGCGGGCACCAAAAATCAGTGTCGACCATGCCAAGCGGGCCGAAGATGCGCTCTTGGAGGAACTGCGGGAAGGTGGTGCCGGCGATACGGCCGACCAGGAAGCCCAACACGTCGGTGGCATGGCTGTAGTGGAACCGCTCGCCCGGCGGATAGGAGAGGGGCAGTTGGCCCAGCTTGGCCATCCAATCATCGGGGGTCAGCGCATTGATCAGCGGCGAGCCCAAGGCCTTGTCATAGGCATAGGCTATGGGGCCGACGGAAGTGAAATTATAGGCCAGACCCGAGCGGTGGGTCATCAGGTCATCGATGGTGATGTCGCGCGGGCTGTCATAGAGGTCGTCCAGCGTGCCGGTGGCGGATTTCAGCACCTTGAGATTGGCGAACTCCGGTGCCCATTTGGTGATCGGGTCGTCCAGCTTAAGCTTGCCTTCCTCCATCAGCATTAGAATGGCGATCGAGGTGATCGGCTTAGTCATCGAGGCGATGCGGAACATGGTGTCCCGCGTCATCGGCTTGCCGCCCGCCAGGTCGCGGTGGCCGAGCGTGTTGATCTGAGCGACCTCACCTTTGCGCCAGATCAAGGTGACGAACCCCGAAAGGTCTCCAGCCTCCACCACGCTTTGCAACGCACTTGGGATGCGATCCAGGGTCGCCTGATCGAACTGCGCAGCGCTGATATTTGGGGCGTCCATGGGTATTCCTCTGTTTGTCGCCTATTGCAGGTATTAACCTTACGGTCGTCAAGCGAAGCTTGTTTCGTTGGGCGCGCCGTCCTAGCTGAAGGATATGGTTTTGATCCGCAATCTGATTGCGCCTATCGGGTTAGCGATACTGGCGGTGAGCTGTGCGCCGAACCTGCCGACTCCGGTAACTAAGTCGAGCCT
>JANPNB010000456.1:0-3396 GCA_031427275.1 Alphaproteobacteria bacterium
TCTTTCTCGGCCTCCATGTACGGCATCAGATAGGCCACCGCCTGCTTCATCACCCGGGCCGATTTCACCACCTGGGGCAGGAACATCTTGCCTGCGCCAAACAGGTCGCCGACCACGTTCATGCCGTCCATCAGCGGGCCTTCGATGACGTGCAGCGGGCGCACGGACGCGGCGCGGGCCTCTTCGGTGTCGAGCTCGATGAAGTCGGTCAGGCCGTGGACCAGGGCGTGGGAAAGCCGCTGGGCGACGGGCTGGTCGCGCCAGGCCAGGTCAGGCCCCTTAGCCTCCGACTTGCCGCCCTTATACTTCGGGGCCAGCTCGACCAGCCGCTCGGTATTGGTCAGTTTCGGGTCGCGCTGCGGGCGATTGAGGATCACGTCCTCGACGGCTTCCCGCAGTTCCTCCGGGATGTTGTCATAGACCGGCAGGTCGCCGGCATTGACGATGCCCATATCCATCCCCGCCGCGATGGCGTGGTAAAGAAACACCCCGTGGATGGCGCGCCTGACCGGCTCATTGCCCCGGAAGCTGAAGCTGACATTCGATACCCCGCCGGAGATACGCGCATAGGGCAAGGTGGCTTTGATGATCCTTGTCGCCTCGATAAAGTCGACGGCGTAGTTGTCGTGCTCTTCAA
Organism: Alphaproteobacteria bacterium; assembly: GCA_031427275.1. Classification (GTDB taxonomy): domain Bacteria; phylum Pseudomonadota; class Alphaproteobacteria; order Caulobacterales; family Caulobacteraceae; genus Phenylobacterium. The sequence continues at coordinate 638 of JANPNB010000456.1, forward strand.
TACCGGTGGCGACGGCGAAAATATTCGGATCGAAGATGATGTCTTCTGGCGGGAAACCGACCTCATCGACCAGGATCTTGTAGGCCCGTGCGCAGATCTCGACCTTACGCTTGGCAGTATCAGCTTGACCTACTTCATCAAAGGCCATGACGACGACAGCGGCGCCGTAGCGTAGACAAGCCCTAGCCTGCTCACGAAACTTATCCTCGCCCTCCTTCATACTGATAGAATTGACGATAGACTTGCCCTGCACGCAGCGCAGCCCGGCCTCGATGACCTCCCATTTCGACGAGTCGATCATGATCGGAACCCGCGCAATATCGGGCTCAGCCGCGATCAGATTCAGGAAGGTTTTCATGGCCTTGACCGAATCCAGCAGGCCTTCATCCATATTGACGTCGAGGATCGATGCCCCGGCATCAACCTGCTGGCGCGCAACGCTCAAGGCCTCAGGATAATGGCCCTCGGCGACCAGCTTACGGAACTTGGCAGACCCGGTGACGTTAGTGCGCTCACCGATATTGACGAAGATAGGTCTCATTGGAGCGATCTTCAGCCTTCCAAAATCAGTCGAGCAGCATCGCTCATGCCGTTGCTGGTAAAGGGATTGACGACGCGGACGTTCCCAAAAAGGAAGCCGTCAGACATGTCTTCGGAAAAGATCACGTCCACTCCTGCACGATCGCAGGCCGTCAGCAGGAGCCCATCCCAATAGCTCAATCGTCCTGCTGCGGCTTGAGCAAGGGCGCGCTCGACACAGGGCGCGTCATAGCCAAATGACGGCAGCGAGACATAGACATTTCTGGCCTGCTGCTGTGCCAAATAACTTGGCACCTTTAGCCGACGACTAAGGGCGTTTTGAAACTCGCCGATCACTTGTAGCGCGACGCGTGCAAGATCGGGCGTTAGGGCCGAGATGATTTCGCGGGCAGCAGCCTGCTTGATCTGGTCGCGGGGGTCGCTGGCATAAACATATATATTGGTATCTGCAGCCAAGATCATCGGTCGTACAATTCGTCGCGCGACCCATAGGGTTCATCGGACTTCCAACCTTGCCCCCCAAAGCTCAAAAGGCTCTCCACGGCAGCCTGACGCTCAACCTCGGAAACGGGACTGGGAACAATGGGAATAGCCCCCCTTTCGGTTCGAACCTCCAGCTCAATCGCGACCACATCCTTCCGCCGTTCTTTGAACAGCTTTTGCCAATGATCACTCGCAGCACCCAAGGGGCGAATGCCTCGAGTCGGACGACCATCTTTGCCATTGGCCATCTTGCACCAAGCACCGGGAACGCCATCGATCTTCAATCGAACGGTTTGCCCGGCCGCCAGGGCCGCAAGAGTCTCCGTCAGGGCAAGATCCCCATGAATGTGCTTTGTCCAAATCGCGACATCCGAAACCGTTACATTCGCCATGGCTCAATCTCCAGAATTGACGAGATACTAGTGAGCCCCCCATTGGGTGTCAATTTGACCCCTATAGACCCCTATTATCTACGCCAGTTCAAAAGGCTCCAAACCTGCCAACCGCATGGCCTTGGGTCGCTCAGGGATCTGACGCGGGGTGACTCCGGCCACGGCCTTGGCCACATGCGCGATGTGGTCAGGCGTGGTGCCACAGCAGCCGCCAAGGATGTTGACGATGCCGTCCTTGGCCCATTCGTGCAGTTCGTGGCTGGTCTGATGGGGCTCCTCATCATACTCACCAAACGCATTGGGCAGACCCGCATTCGGGTAGGCGCTGACCAGCGTATCGGCGACCCGGGCCAGCTCCGCGACATGCGGCCGCATCAGCTCGGCACCGAGGGCGCAATTGAACCCAACGGCAAACGGCTTGGCATGCTTGACCGAGTTCCAGAACGCCTCAGCCGTCTGACCCGACAGCGTGCGGCCTGACCGGTCGGTAATCGTGCCGGAAATCCAGATCGGCAGCGGCTCATAGCCCTCGTCTTCAAGGTCCATGATCGCTTTGATCGCGGCTTTGCAGTTCAACGTATCGGTGATGGTCTCGATGAGGAACAGATCAACACCACCGTCATGCAGGGCGATCATCTGCTCGCGGTAGGCTTGGTAGACATCTTCAAAGGTCACGAGACGCGCACCGGGATCGTTCACGTCCGACGACATCGACAGCATCTTGTTCAACGGTCCGATGGAGCCAGCCACAAAGCGCGGCTTACTGGGTTCCTTAGCAGTCCAGCGGTCGGCAACCTCGCGGGCGATCCGAGCACCCTCGAAATTGATGTCGCGCACGGCGTCCTGCAGCTCATAGTCGGCCTGGGCGATGGTGGTGGCCGAGAAGGTGTTGGTCTCGGAAATGTCAGCCCCGGCGGCATAGTAGGCATCATGCAGCTCCGCCACGATGTCGGGCCGGGTCAGGCACAGGATGTCGTTATTGCCCTTCAGCTGGCCCACATGATCGGCAAACCGGGTACCGCGATAGTCGGCCTCATCCAGCTGCTTCTTCTGGAACATCACGCCCCACGCCCCGTCGAGAATCAGGATGCGTTCCTTGGAGATCGCCTTCAGCTTGGCGATCCTGTCGGCTCGGGAGGTACTCATTTCGCAGCAGCCTCTTGTCTGGCAAGGTCTCGGTTGAAGTCGGCTTCACTCTGCGACACAGCGCGGGCCAATTCTGTTGGGTCGACGAAGGGGTTTTGGCCGCCTGCGGTGAGTTTGGCGCGCTTAGCGGCTAGGCCGAATTGCTCGGCGTGGGGAGCCAGGAAGATGTCGGCCTTCATCCTCTTCAGTCGCGCAAAG
>JANPNB010000457.1:0-5235 GCA_031427275.1 Alphaproteobacteria bacterium
CCGCCACCGCGCGCCACCATGCGCGGCACGAGGTGCCGGGCGGCCCAGACATGGGCCATAACATTGATGTCCCAGATCCTCTGCCAGCCGTCATTGGGGGTTTCGGCCCCGCCGCCGACTCCGATGCCGGCATTGGAGCAGAAGAGGTCGATAGGGCCAATATCGGCCTCGACGGTCTCAATCAGGTTCTGGATGTCAGCCTCCTTGGAGACATCAACGGCCATGGCTATGCCGCCGATCTCCTTGGCTACCGCCGTTGCGCCCTCGAGATTGCGGTCGGCGCAGACGACAGCCTTGGCCCCCTCGGCCACAAAGCGACGGGCCAGAGCGGCACCGATGCCGCTGGCTGCTCCGGTCACCACGATAATGCGATCGGTCAGGTTCATGGATCAGGCCTTGCTGGGATTGATGAGATACTTCTCGCCGGTCGCGCGTTTGTTATAGGCGGCGATGGCGTCGAGGCTGAGGGCCTCAGCCAAAGAGACTTCGGCCGTATAATGGCTGGCAAAGGTGGACTTCAGTTCTGCAGCGACCCGGTCTTTCAGCGACTGGGTCGCAGCCGGGCCGATCTTCATCAGGAAGGGTGTCAGCAACCAACCGCCCAAGCCCCAAGCCATACCAAATCCGCGATTGAGTTCGGTGGGTGCAGTGTTCAGACCGCCGTAAATATAAAGCTGCTTGTGGGTGGTGGAGCCGTAGCGGCTATAGACCTTGGCGGTTTTGTTGGCCGCGATCTCCATGGCTGTCAGGATCTGGCCCGCCAGCTTTCCGCCACCGATGGCATCAAATGCCAGTGTCGCGCCGGTGGCGACCAAGGCGTCGGTGAGGTCGTCCATGAAGTTGGCCGAGCTGGAATCCACCACATGGGTCGCGCCGATGTCGTGCAGGATCTTAGCCTGTTCGGGACTGCGCACCACGTTGACCAAAGCTACGCCGTCCTTGATGCAGATCTTGTTGAGCATTTGGCCAAGGTTTGAGGCCGCCGCCGTGTGAACCAACGCCGTGTGACCCTCAAGGCGCATGGTCTCCACCATGCCCAGCGCCGTCAGCGGATTGACGAAGCACGAAGCACCGTCAGCCGGGGTGGCACCAAGCGGCAAGATCAAGCAGTCGGCGGCTCGAATGGCCCGGTACTGGGCATAGGTGGCACCACCAAGAATGGCGACGGTCTTGCCCATCAAGGCCTGGGCCGCAGGCGAAGCACCGGCGGCGACCACGACGCCAGCACCCTCATTGCCCACGGGCATGGACTCATCGACCCGTGCAGCCATCGCCCGCATGAAGGGGGCCGGAACAGTGGCGGTAACGACCGTTTGATCTCCCGAGCCGGAGGAGCGCGCCGTGCTCATATCGGCCGCGCCGACCAAAAGGCCCAAATCAGACGGGTTGATCGGTGCCGCCTCAATACGCACCAGAACCTCGTCGGCGGCGGGCGTAGGGATCGGAACGGAAGCCAGGGAGAGCTCAAGTTCACCGCTAGCCTTGATCAAGGATCGCAATTGCAGGCCGGTCGTTTCAGTCGCCATATTGTATTTCCCTAGAATTCGAATGGCGCGCACCAAAGCGCGTTGCGCTGCGCGGGGCAATGGGTCGGTGGCGCCCAGCTGAAGAATCCTTCGAGATCGGCATCGCTCTTGCAAGCCCGTCTCGGCAATGTCCCAATCCTGTTCACCGCTTCACGCGGTGCAGCGAGTATGCGACCCTGGATTTGAGTTGAGACAAGGATATCTGAGATGGCCAACAACCTCCCCCCGCCAAGAATGCCGCCCCTGCCCGGACTAGGCGGAACGAACCAGCCCAAAATGCCACCCCCAGAGGTCCAGAACGCTATTAATCTAGCCAGTGTTGTCACGCACGCGAATGGCCTTCTAGCAACCCTGGCTTTGGAGGAAATCGCGGCCCTTCGGGAGGAACTCAAGCTTCCCCCGATGGATTTGCAGAAAAACGCTGACGATCTTGAGTTTCTGCCCCCTGAATTCGAACAGAAAGCCCATCCGGGCATGGTGGCATTTGAACGGCAGGCGCGTGGCATTGCAGCCGCTAAGTTGCGCGCCATGGGTGATCACCTGTCTAAGACCTAAAGTACGCGCCAGCTAAAGCCGCGTCGCTAGTACATTGTGGCAGCGCCCTCGCTATTGCGCGGTCGTTCACGATGACCTATGCGCCGGACCTCAGTTCAAGGGTAGAACATGGCGAACGCCGATCCGACATCCACCGCGCTAACGCTGAGTGCAGTGCGTGCTCGGCTCGACGAGATCGACGCACATCTTTTGGCGTTGGTCGATGAGCGCGCTGGGTTGGCCCGTGACGTAGCCTTGGCCAAGGCGGCGGCTGGAGACGGCGGTAAGTTTGCCTTGAGACCAGCCCGCGAGGCTCAACTGCTTCGCGGACTGCTGGGCCGTCCGCATCAGGCAGCAACGCCCTCTCTGATAACGCGAATTTGGCGCGAACTGATCGGCGACAGCCTCTCGCGCCAAGGACCTTTTCACGTTTCAGTGTTCGGCGGCAAGGCTATGGCGAGAGCTGTTGAGGTCTCCCGTATGCGCTTCGGGGCCGCCCCCCAGCTGACAACGGTTGCCAAACCTGAAGAGGCTATCGCGGCGGCAAAAACTCTAGGCGGGGTCGCGGTATTGTCCCTGGCATCGGACACGCCTTGGTGGGGTCGCCTGTTGGCGGAACCAAGTCTACGTGTCTTCGCGGCCCTGCCCTGCCTCAATGCTTGGGGGCCGCTCAATGCGCTTGCTGCTGCGCAGGTCGCGGTTGAACCTACGGGCCGAGATGTTACCTACTGGGTTACCGATGCACCCGGATCGGCGCGAACCATCGAGGACGTCCTTAGTCGTGATGGGGTCGCCGCTGAGCTGCTGGCAGATGTCGGGGGACTAAAGCTCTTTGCGCTGATGGGGTTCTATCAGCCGCAAGACGAGCGACTGGCTCGAGCTCCAGGGCGATTGACAGGGGTGATTGGCGCTGCTCCAGAGCCGCTGGACGCATAGCTCTGACCTGCGTCGGGTTCCACCTTTGGCCTGACCCGTGTAAGACCCGGACCTTCGTATGACACAGGCTCCCATGTCCGACGCCCCTATTGACCGCGCCTCCGCCCGACGACCGGTTCCCAAACCCGGGATCATGGCCATTGCGCCCTATGTGCCGGGGAAATCGACGGTGGAGGGGGTGGAAAACCCGCTGAAGCTGTCAGCCAATGAGAATGTGTTGGGCTCCAGCCCCAAGGCCAAACAGGCCTTCGCCGGGGCGATGGACCTGTTGCACGTCTATCCCGAGGGCCGTTCCAACGTGTTGCGGGACGCCATCGCCGCGCGGTTTGGCCTAGAGCCGGAGCGCATGCTGTTCGGCTGCGGCTCTGACGAGATTTTCCAACTGCTGAACCAGACCTATCTGGAGCCCGGCGATAACATCGTGCAGGGCGAGTTCGGGTTCGGGGCCTATGCAATTGGGGCGCGGGCCTGCCAAGCTGAAGTTCGGATGGCCCATGAGCCCAATTACCGCATCGACGTGGATGAGGTCGTAAAGCTGGTCGATGAGCGCACCCGGCTGGTGTTCATCGCCAATCCGGCCAATCCCACGGGGACCTGGATTTCGGGTTCGGAGGTGCGGCGGCTGCATGCTGCCCTGCCGCCGAGCGTGATCCTGGTTTTGGATGGAGCTTATGCCGGGTTCGTCACCGACCCGACCTTTGAGGACGGGTTCTCGATGGTGGTAGAATTCGAAAACGTAGTGGTGACCCAGACGTTCTCCAAGCTGCATGGATTGGCGGCCCTTCGCGTGGGTTGGGCCTATATGCCTGTGGAGATGGCCCAGGCCGTAGACCGCATTCGCCTGCCCTTCAATATCAATATCCCGGCGCAGTTGGCAGCGGTCGCAGCGCTGGACGATCTGGAATTCGAGCAGGCGACCCTGACCTTGGTGAATACCTGGCGGCCTTGGCTGACCCAACAGATGGGTGGCCTGGGCCTGGAGGTCGCGCCGTCCATGGCCAATTTCGTGCTGGTGAAGTTCCCCAAGACGGCGGGCAAGACGGCTGCCGATGCGAACAACTTCCTCAGCGCGCGGGGCATTATCCCTCGGGTGGTGACGGGCTATGGCCTGCCCGATCACCTGCGGATCACTATCGGGCTGGAAGAGCACAACCGCGCCGTCATAGACGCCCTCTCTGACTTCATGAAGGCCTAGGCGATGAGCGGTATCATCTACCCGCGCATGGCGGTGGTCGGCTGCGGGCTGATCGGATCGTCGGTGATCCGAGCAGCACGGGAGGCCGGAGTGGTCGGCACCGTGGCGGTGGCCGATGCCCATGAGGGGCACCGGGCGCAGATTGTTGAGCTGGGCTATGCCGATCTGGTAACCGCCGATGTCGGCGAGGCCGTGCGCGATGCCGATCTGGTGGTGTTTGCCGTGCCTGTGCTGGCTATGGGACCGGCAGCGGCTCTAGCGGCGGCGACCCTGAAGCCCGGCGCGACGGTGACCGATGTGGGCTCGGTGAAGGGGTCGGTGGCCGACGCACTGGCCACCGCCCTGCCGGGCCACGCGATGATCATTCCGGGGCATCCCATCGCCGGAACGGAGCAGTCTGGCCCTGACGCCGGGTTTGCCGAGCTGTTTCAAAACCGTTGGGTGATCCTGACGCCGCAGCCCCGGCAGGATCAGCCCTATCTCGACGCGCTTACCAAGCTCTCGGAGTTCTGGACCGCGTGTGGGGCCGATGTGGAACAGATGGACGCCGCGCACCATGACTTGGTGCTGGCGGTGACCAGCCACCTGCCCCACCTGATCGCCTACAATATCGTCGGCACGGCGGCGGATATGGAAGACGTCACCCAGGCCGAGGTGATGAAGTATTCCGCCGGTGGTTTCCGCGACTTCACTCGGATTGCGGCCTCGGACCCGACCATGTGGCGCGACGTGTTCGTGGCTAACAAGGACGCGGTCTTGGAAGTGTTGGGTCGGTTCACTGAGGATTTGCAAGCCTTGAGCCGGGCGATACGATGGGGGGAGAGCGACAAGCTGTTTGAGCTCTTCACCCGCACGCGGGAGATCCGGCGCGGGATCGTTGCGGCGGGGCAGGAAAGTTCGGAGCCCAATTTTGGGCGTGATCGGGGCAAGCACTAGCCATGGCTGACCAAGACCGCTTTGAAGCCCTGGCCCGCGAGGGGGCCGATGCCGCAGAGGTCGCGCGGGTGGCCGCGGCGATCCGGGGTGGCGAAACCGGCGCGGTGC
>JANPNB010000458.1:0-5630 GCA_031427275.1 Alphaproteobacteria bacterium
GCCGCTGCCAAGTTCAATTCCAAGAACGTGCTCTATGTGATCGCCACGCAGAGCGGCGAGTTGTTCGCGCTCGACATCAAGACCGGCACCAAGACCAAGGTCGCCCAGCTCTCCAGCTCGCTAGACAACATCGCCGTCAGCCGCGACGATCGCGTGTTCGTCTCCAACATGGCTGACAACGGCATCCAGGAGGTCAACCTCAAGACCGGAGCTCTGCGCCAAGTGGTGCCGGGCGGCGGCCTCGCCATCCCCGCCGACATCGCCGTGACCAGCAAAGACGGCCACGACACCATCTATGTCGCCGACGTCTTCGCCTATCGCAGCGTGGACGGCACCACCGGCAAGGTCACCGACATCGCCCGTGCCCACGGCCCCACCCACCTGGACTATCCCACCGGGGTCAGCGTCAGCGGCAACAGCGTCTATCTGGCTGGCGTGGCGACCGGCACTGTCCAGGTGTTCGACCAAACCACCGGCAAGAGCACTGCGCTGCTCAGCGATTTCAAAGCCCCCTCCGACGCGATCATGATGCCGAACGGTGCCCTGATGGTGGCCGAGATCAACGCAGGCAACCTGATCCAAGTGCGCGGCGACGTCCGCACCGTCTTGCGCAGCGGCCTGAAAGGCCCCGCAGGCTTAGCGCTCGCCGCCGATGGGTCCATCCTGGTCGCCGAGATCGACGCAGGCCGGATCACCAAGGTCGACCCTGCCACCGGGGTTTCCACAACCTTCGCTGAAGGCCTCAACCGCCCCAAGGCCATTGCCGTGACCACCTCCGGCCAAGTCCTAGTGCTCGAAGTCGGTGCCCGCCGCATCATCGAGATCGACCCCAAGACCGGTGCCTTCAAACCTGTTACCGGCATCCTACCGGTCGGCTTTCCGACCCAGCCCGGCCTGACTGGAGCGGGTATCGCCGTCGGCGAGACTGGAGTGATCTATCTGGCCTCGGATGTGGAGAACGCGATCTATAAGATTACGCGTTAGGGCAAAGGGAACGACGGGCTCGGGAGTCGGAGGTCGAACCCCCGCTCAATTTGCGCTGATTAACTGATATCGGCACTCCTCCGCATCATTGTGATTTGTAGACAAACCGCTCCTTGACGATCTTGCCATCACGCACGGAATAGACGGCGAGTTCATCCATCATCATCCGTTGTCCGGTCTGCTTTGGCGTGATGTCCATCGCAAAATGGACGGTGAACTCGTCACCGGAAACATATGGCCCCTCGACGGTCGCGCCATGGACTTCATGATTTTCGCGCCACCAAACGCCCTTTCCGGCTACAGCGGCCTTGCCATGGCTCTCTTGCGCATCGCCCATGGGCTCGATGCTGACCACGTCGTCAGACCAATATTTTGTGCCCGCCGCCTCGAACTGACCCGTTTGGCACAATCCAACAAAGTCTTTGGCGATCGATACGATATCCATCACGGGTTTCCTTCAAATCTTTGACCTGGGCGGACTATTTCGACATTTCAGTAATTAGTAAATACACGAAATAATAATTCATCACTTGACGATTGGTAACGCTATAATCGAGGCGCGACGGGAGAGCAGGGATTGAGCACGGCGGACCTACAGCGGGCTATCAAAGTACTCGGGTCATCCCTTCGGCGTGAAATCCTTTGGCGGATATGGACCGACGAGCTGCCGGTTGCTGCGATTTTGGCCAAGCTCGATATTTCCGGGCCCACCCTGTCGGTCCACCTGGCAGCGTTGCGTGATGCGGGCCTAGTGACCGTGCGCAAAGCGGGCACTACGCGATATTACCGCGCCCGTCCTGAAGCGATGGCTGACGTGCGGCGCCTGTTTAATGAGACTGATCGATGGAACTCCGGGAGGGATCATGATGAGCAGCAACATGCCATCGGCGAATTACGCCAAGTCGTTGTCGTCACGGCTGAGGCAGCCTGCACGGTCGAGGAGGCGTTTCGCGCCTTCAATGACGAGAAAATCTACAGCGACTTTACCCAAGGAAAAGTAACGCTTGAAAATGGGCATTTTGCGGCATCACTCGGCATTGGCCAGGTCGTCCGCGGGACCTACGTCTATACCTCGGCACCAACCTTGATTGTGATGGAGTGGGACTTCCAATTCAACGAGATACCAATTCCGGGGGAGCTGCGCCGAGCTCACCTCATCTTTATCCCTATTTCCGGAGGCGGCTGTCGACTTGAAGTCACCCAGTTCATTACCGATCCCGGCCAAGCGTCTTACATGGTTTCAGCTTGGCGCTACGTGCTTGGATCCTTCAGCGAACGGATCGAAGAGGTTCTGGCGAAGGAATTGCGGGCTCAGTTGCCAGATAGACTTCCCCCGGACTGAAGGCTTGGTGCTTAAAGTTCACACCCCTCAAACCCGCCCCGTCACCGGCACCAGCGCCCCGGTCACCGCCCGCGCCTCCACTGACGCCAGGAACAGCATCACCGCCGCCAGGTCCTGCGGCGCGACCCAGCTGGCGAAGTCGGCTTTCGGCATATCGGCGCGGTTGGTGGGGGTGTCGAGGATAGAGGGCAGCACGGCATTGACGGTCACCCCGTCGGCCTTCAGCTCTTCGGCCAGCGACTGGGTCAGGGCGTGAACCCCGGCCTTGGACGCCGCATACGGCCCCATGCCGAGTGAGGCCTTGATGGCCGCATTGGCCCCGACATTGACGATCCGGCCTGCGACACTGCGTTTCAAATGCGGGATCGCGGCGCGGCAGGCGTTGGTCGCGGTCTGCACATTGATTTGGAAGAGGTCGTACCAGGTGGCCATCGCCCCCTGCTCCACCGTCTCCCAGCGAAATCCGCCAGCGATGTTGAAGAGCGCGTCAATGCCGCCGAAATGGTCGGCGACCGCGTTGATCGCCGCGTCTGCCGCGACGGCGTCGGCGAGATCAACAGACCCCAGCGCGAAGTCCGCGCCACCCGTAGGGGCAGGCGCGAAATCGATCAGCGCCACGCGGTGCCCCTGAGCGACCGCGGCCTTCGCCACGGCGGACCCCAAGACCCCGAACGCGCCGGTTATGACAACGACGCGTCCGGGCCCAGTCACTTACAGACGCTCGACGATGGTGACGTTGGCCAAGCCGCCACCTTCGCACATGGTCTGTAGGCCGTAGCGACCGCCACGGGCTTCCAACGCGTTGAGCAAGGTCGCCATCAGCTTGGTGCCCGAGGCACCCAGCGGGTGGCCAAGCGCAATCGCCCCGCCATTGACGTTCAGTTTGGCGTGGTCAACACCCAGGTGCTTCATGTAAGCGACCGGCACCGAGGCGAAGGCTTCGTTGACTTCGAACAGGTCGATGTCGTCAACGGTCATGCCGGCCTTCTTCAAGGCGCGCTCGGTGGCCGGCAGCGGGGCTTCCAGCATGATCACCGGGTCGTGGCCGATCAGGGTCATATGATGGATGCGGGCCAGCGGCTTGACGCCCAATTGCTTGAGGCCAGCTTCAGAAACCACCATCACGCCCGACGCGCCGTCGCAGATCTGGCTGGAAGAAGCCGCGGTGATCCGCCCGCCTTCGCGCAGCAGCTTCACGCCGCGAATGCCCTCGAGGCTGGCGTCGAAACGGATGCCCTCATCGACATTGTGGATCGTGACATTGCCGTCGGCGTCGGTCACTTCGATCCCGACGATCTCGTTCTTGAAAGCCCCGGCTTGGGTGGCGGCAATGGCGCGCTGGTGGCTCTCATAGCTGAACTGGTCCAGGTCATCCTTGGTCAGGCCGTACTTCTCGGCGACCATCTCGGCCCCGACGAACTGGCTGAATTGAATGTTGGGATAGCGCTCTTCTTGGTTGGGGCTCTTGGGCAGACCAAAGCCGTTCTGGGCCGGCAGGGCCACCGAGAGGCCCATGGGCACGCGGGTCATGCTCTCAACGCCGGCTGCGATGACGATGTCCATCGTGCCGCTCATCACGGCCTGGGCCGCGAATTGCAGCGCTTGCTGTGATGATCCGCACTGGCGATCCACGCTGGTGCCGGGCACACTTTCGGGAAGCTTCGACGCCAAGACGGCATTGCGCGCGACATTGGTCGATTGCTCGCCCACCTGCATCACGCAACCCATGATCACGTCTTCGACCAAGGCCGGATCGCAACCGGTGCGATCGATTAGGTCGTTCAAGACATTGCCGGCCAGATCGGCAGGGTGCCAACCCTTTAATCTGCCACCCTTGCGGCCACCGGCGGTGCGCGTTGCCGCGACGATATAGGCTTCAGCCATGGTCAAAACTCCCGTGCTCTAGCGCGGAGATCGCGCGTCAGGGTCGAACCATAGTCTCAGGACCTTGGGGAAGCCAAGTCTGGGTTAGGGGCTAGATTGGGGCGCTCTGGCCATAGAAGGCGATCTTGAACCGGCTCCACCACAGCACCTTGCCTAGGCCGCGCGCGGCACGGTCCAAGGCGAAGGCATAGCGCGGCGATCCTATCAGACGTCGCGCCCCAGCGAGCGCGCCGTAGAGCCCGGCTTGCGCTAGACCGACCAGCATCCAGCGGGCAATCCCGAGACGGTCGGGCGGCGACTGCGCGGCGCAGGCCTCGGTCGGGCCCTGCCCGTATCCGAACGCCCGCCGTAGCGTGTAGTCCAGGGTCAGCCGTTGAGGCAGTGGATCCTCCCAGACCCAGGCCTCCGGGGCCCAGGCGAACCTGGCTCCCCGCGCCTGCATCTGCCCAAACAACAGGTCATCCTCCCCGCCGGTATGATTTCGGGCCGCCGAGAACGGCTCTACCGGGTTCGGCAAGGCACTGCGCCGGATCAAGCTGTCGCCACAACCAAAATAGCTTTCGATTGGCCCAGCATGATCGGGGCCAAACCGGGAAAAGAACCATTCAAGATAGGCGCGGTGAAGCCCGACATCGGCCGGTGTGCGGCCTCGCACAGGGCCAAACACCACGTCAGCATCAAACTGCGCCTGTACCGCCAGCAAAGCCGCTAGCCAGTGGCTCGGGGCTTCTTCGTCGTCGTCCAGAAACGCGATAAACTGACCCCGCGCCGCAGCCACCGCCGCGTTCCGCGCATTGGCGACCCCGGCGACGGGCTCATGGACATAGACGCATGGAAAAGGCGCGATCTTGGCCAAGGCCTCCACAGCCGCGCGGGCTGAAGGCACCTGATCATTATCCACCACCACCAGCTCAAAATCAGCAACACCCACTTGCCCCATCACCGATCGTACCGCGACCTCCAGCCCTTGGGGCCGCCGTTGGGTGGGTATGATGACGCTGACAAGGGGCGCGGGCGACGACATGCTGCTACCCTAAGCCTAGCGGGTTAGGGAATGGTGGAGCCTGAGAATGCGGCTTTCAGGATCTGGTCCAGCGCCTGCGCATCGGACTGGTCGAAGGCCGCGACCTCCACCGCATCAACATCAAACACAGCGATTAGGGTTCCCGCACTGTCAAACACCGGAACCACGACCTCGCTCATCGAGCGGCTGTCACAGGCGATATGGCCGGGAAACGCGTGGACATTGGGAACGAGTTGGATTTCGCCTGTCTGCGCCGCGGCACCACAGACCCCGCGCCCGAACGCGATGCGCAGACAGCCCAAACTGCCCTGATAGGGTCCGACCACCAGCTCTCGCGGCTTGCCCAGATCAACCAAATAGAACCCCGTCCAGAAGAAATGCGGAAAGCTATTGGCC
>JANPNB010000459.1:0-3851 GCA_031427275.1 Alphaproteobacteria bacterium
CTCGACGCGGCGTCGATGAAGTCCTGATCCTCTTGCGCGAACCTACTCTTGGCGACGGCCAAGGATTGACGTTCAGCCTCTGCCCGAAAGAACGCTGAGCGTGTATCGGGCACCCATATCTGAATGGGACGCATCCCCTGAGCACGCAGACGGTCACGGTGGGCTTGGACCTTCTCGCGGGAAGGCTTGGGTTGGGGTGGCATGACCGAGTCTCACTAGGTTACATGTAACGGTAGCTGAAGTAGACCGTGTCTGCAATGCCTTGGCGTTCATTGACCAACTCCGACTCCGTAGTTATACATTAGTATAACATACCCGAGAGCCACCCCATGCATATCACCAACCTTCGAAAAGTCGGCGGTTCGATCATGTTGGCCGTGCCTCCGGCCTTGCTCGACCTGCTCAATCTCAAGGCCGGAGCCGCTGTCGGCGTCGCCGTCGATGGCGGGCGGCTGGTGATCGAGGCGTCGCCCAAACCCCGTTACACCCTAGCTGAGCTGCTTGCGGCGTCCAACTATTCCGAGTCGCCGACCCCCGAGGACCGCGAATGGCTGGACGCCCCTCCGGTCGGTAAGGAAATCTGGTGAAGCGCGGCGACATTTACTTGGTGTCGTTGAACCCCACCCAAGGACGCGAGCAGCAAGGCCATCGCCCGGTGCTCATCCTGTCGCCCGCCGCGTTCAATTCGGCGACCCAATTGCCCGTGGTGCTGCCCATCACCAATGGCGGCGATTTCGCCAAGCGGATCGGTTTCGCCGTGGAGATCACCGGCATCAAGACCACTGGCTTTGTGCGCTGCGACCAGCCTCGCGTGCTCGACATCGTCGAACGCGGCGGTCGCAAGGTCGACACCCTCCCCGCCGACCTGATGGATGAAGTGCTGGCCAAAGTGTCGACGTTGTTCGAGTGACGCTTCGGTTCCCGAAGCGAATCTCGTAACTCTACCCCGGCACCAAAACCCGCACCCCCAACGCCTCCGCCGCTCTCGCCAGTCGCCGGTCCAGGGTCACCAGCAGATGCCCGCCCCGCCGACAGAGCGCGGCGTGCAGTCCGTCCGGCGCGCGCAGCCCAAGATCAAATCTCCGCACGAAGGTGCTGGCCAATCGCGCGTCCGCAGCCTGGATGTCGAGGTCATCGGTGTTCGACCCCCGCCAAGCGTCAAAGTCGGCAAGCCGCGCCTGCCCATCGCTGGCTTCCACCGCCCCCATCCGAACCAGGCGCGAGATGCCTGAGGCCACCTCGGCGGCGGCGAACTCACTGACGATGAGAGCTTGATCATTGGCCGCCAGGAACGAGACCATCGCCTGCGTCGCAGCTTCTTCAATCAGCATGGCCAGGATGACGCTGGCGTCGAGATAGGCGCTCACGCCGCCGGGTCGTCATAGATCAGATTGAGCAACTCAACCGAGGTCATGCCCACCGATTTGCGCGCCCGCCGCCGCGCATGGAGCCAGTCATGGGAAACGGCAACATCTCGTGTGACCGCGCCGGTTACAGGCCGCAATTCGGCCACCGGCTTGCCATGGCGCGTGATGATGACCTCCTCACCGTCATTGGCCCGGTCGATCAGGCTGGGCAGGCCCGATTTGGCATCGGCCACGCTGTAGGTCGCCATGGGTCAGCTCCGCTAATTATGACTATTATTATAGTCATAACGCCAAGAAGTCTAGGCATTCGACGACCGTCCGCAACCCATCAAGCCGGCTGTAGTCGAAGCGCCCTCGCCGGTGCACTCTCGGCCATCAGCATGATCGCGATCTGGCCAATCGCCACGGCCCCGATCAGGTACCAGGCTGGCGACATCGCATTTCCGGTCACGTGCAACAGCCAGGTGATCACCAACTGTGTGGTGCCACCAAACAGCGCGATGGAAACCGAGTAGACGGTGCCAAATCCGGCCCCGCGAATGGATTTGGGCAGGCTTTCGCTGAGGCTGGCATAGAAGCTGCCCCAGATGAAGCTGCCGACCGCCATCAGAGCTGCCGCGCCGACCACCAGGGCCAGCTCAGAGCGGGTGCTCACAATCCAGGCAAATACCGGATAGATCATCAACAGGAACGCCAGATTTCCCCAGATATTGATCGGCTGTCGTCCCCATCGATCAGACAGCCAGCCGCCCAACAGCACTGTAAAGATGCTCAATACATTTCCGAGGGTGACCGCAACAAACCCAATCTGCGCTGTCATATGCAGGGTCGCCTGAGCATAGGTAACGATGTAGCTGAAGCTATAGCTGCCGATGGTGCCAGAGGCGAGCACCACCAAGCCCAGCGCCATGACACGCCAGTGCTTGCGGACCAAATCTTTCCGCGAAGCAGAGACCTCCCCCGTCACCGCTTCGGCTTCTGGCACATGCAAAGTTTCCGGCAGGTTATTGCGCAACCAAAGGCCGAAGGGCACGGCCACCGCACCCACCAGGAAGGCAATTCGCCAGCCATAGGCGTTGAGGTCTGCGGGTGGCAGTAGGGCGGTCAGCACAACCCCGACCGTCCCGCCGGTGATCAACGCCAATTGTTGTCCGACCCCCTGCATTGAGACCACTAGGCCGCGCCTATGCGTGGAAGAAGCCTCCATCAGGTATGCCGTGCTGGAGCCGATCTCCCCGCCAAGCGAGAAACCCTGAATCATGCGGGCGATCACCGCCAGGATCGGCGCCAAAATGCCGATCGATGCATAGGTCGGGATCAAGGCCATCCCGACAATCGAGCAGCCGATCATGATGAAACAGAGCATCATGGCGGGCCTGCGCCCGACGCGGTCGGCATGGGCCCCGATCACCATCGCGCCAAGCGGCCGGGTGATGAAACCCGCACCAAACGTCGCCAGCGACAGCATCAGACTGCCATAGGCGCTCTGAGTAGGGAAAAAGGCGTGGCCAATCTGGATTGAGAAGAAGGCGTAGATCAGGAAATCATAGAATTCCAGCGCATTGCCGATGGTCACGGCGACGACATGCCGGCGCTTCAGCGCGGGGTTTCCCCCGATTGGTCAGCAGTCAGGGTCACGGAGCGGCCTCGCGTTTGAACTTGAAGTAAACGGCCCGGCGGACAGCGTTTGCCGCCCGCCGGAGGCGTCGCCTATTTCAGGATCAATTCCTGATACTCCGTCGAACCCAGTTGCTCGCGCATCGGGCCGCGAGCCGCGGAAGCTGTGGCTTGCTTGCGGTCATCTGTGGCTAGGAAGGCATTCAGCTTGATGCGAAATGCGTCCTGCTGGGCTGTGGTCATATAGTCCTTGTTCTCGATGATCAGGACCAGATCGCCCTCACCATTGCGCGGATTGTTCACCGCCAGGACGTGATAGCTCAGCACGAGGCCTTCTTTCTTGCCAAACTCGTTGGTGCGTTTCCACTGGCCAGCCAGAAAGTCCATGTAGTTTTCGAACTGGCCCGGCAGTACCTTGATGCGGCTGGCCGTCCAAACGCTGCCCGGCTTGTAGCTGGACTCTTGCGCCATGGCCGCGCTGGGCGCGATCAGGCTTGTCGCGACCATCAGGCCTGCGGCCACCGCCACCGATTTCAACAGTTTCATTGGTTATCTCCAGCTTATGCGGCCTCATCATGAGGCCAACACCCCGACCGCCCTCATGGCCCCGACGTGCCTGTTTTCGTGGGAGTGATACTGCGCTCGCCGCCCTGCCGGGCAACCGCGCTACCGTCAATAAAGCGTCAGTCCACCGTCAGTTCGTGCGGGTGGGGGCCAGATTGCTCGGTGGTGGTAACAGATCGGGCCAACCATACTTGTCCCATGCGTCCGCTAGCCCGATCTTCTGGGCGAAGGGGATAAACTCCGGATGTTGCCAAATCTGCGAGATCGGCTCCACATCGGCCCATAGAGACTGGAAGCACAGCG
>JANPNB010000460.1:0-2397 GCA_031427275.1 Alphaproteobacteria bacterium
TCAAATTGACTTTGACCCCCGGCGCGATAGCTGTGGGGTCCAATTTGAGCAGGCGTGACCAACCATGATAAACCTGCTTCGCAGAGGGGCCGCTGCCTTTGAGGCGCTGCATGTCGCAGAGGCTTCAAGCGAGTGGCGACTTCCCTCGGACGCGGTTTGGATCGATCTGGTCAGCCCGACCCGTGAGGAGGAGTTAGCTATCGAGCAAGCTGTTGGCCTTGATCTGCCGACAGCCGAGGAAATGCTGCAGATCGAGCCGTCCAGCCGCCTCTACCAGGAAGGCGACGCGACGTTCATGACGGCCAGCCTGCTGGTTCGCAGCGATGATGACCAACCTAGGCTTAGCCCTGTAACTTTTGTGCTTGCTGCGGGTCGCTTACTCACCATCCGCTATGATGAGGCCAAGGCCTTTTCGGTCTTTGCTCAGCGCGCCGTGCTCAGTCCCGCCGAGGCCAGCGTCGGCGGGGAGGCGCTGATGGGCTTGCTAGACGCCGTTATCGAACGTCTCGCCGAGGTGCTAGAGCGTGGGTCTGAACAAGTGCAGGTCTCGTCTACCGCGATCTTCAACCGGCCACGTGGCGCGGCCTTCGAGCCACTATTGACCAGTCTTGCGCGAACCCAGTCGATGGCAGCCCTGGCGAGAACCAGCTTGGTCAGTCTGGGTCGATTGGCCAGCTTTGCGGCCTTGGCCGTGGAGGTCATGGAGCGCCCCACCTGCCAGGCGCACCTCGTCTCGATCCAGCATGACATTCAGTCGCTGACCGAACACTCCAGCTACCAAGCCTCTCATATTTCGTTCTTGCTGGATGCAGCACTCGGGCTGATCAATATTGAGCAGAACAGCACCATGAAGTTCTTTGCCATGGCGACGGTCTTGCTGATGCCACCGACCTTGGTCGGCGCGATCTATGGCATGAATTTCGAGCACATGCCGGAGTTACGCTGGGCCTATGGCTACCCCTTGGCCTTGCTAATCATGGTCATATCGGGGCTCGCCCCGTTTCTTTGGTTTCGGCGCAAGGGTTGGTTCTAGAGCCCGTTCGCCTATTCGGCGGCTTGCTGGCTGAGCCCAAGTTTCGGGGCCAATTCGCCCTTGGCATATCGCTTGGCCATGTCTGAGAGTGGGATTGGGCGGATCTTACTGGCCTGGCCAGCCGTGCCAAATTCTTCGAACCGCTGACGGCAAACCACCTGCATCGCGTCCATGGCGGGCTTGAGATACTTACGCGGATCAAACTCGCCAGGATTTTCCACCAAGATTTTGCGGATCGCGCCGGTCATGGCCATGCGGTTATCGGTATCGATATTGATCTTGCGAACACCGTGTTTGATGCCACGCTGGATCTCAGCCACCGGCACGCCCCAGGTCTGGGGCATTTGCCCGCCATACTGGTTGATCACGTCCTGCAGATCTTGGGGAACAGAGGACGAGCCGTGCATCACCAAGTGTGTATTGGGCAGGCGGCGATGAATTTCCTCGATCACGTTCATGGCCAGGACATCGCCGTCCGGCTTGCGCGTGAACTTATAAGCCCCGTGGCTGGTACCCATGGCGATGGCTAGCGCGTCAACACCGGTCGCCTTAACGAAGTCGACAGCCTGATCGGGATCGGTCAGAAGTTGGTCGTGGCCGAGTTTGCCCTCAAAGCCGTGCCCATCTTCCTTTTCGCCCATGCCCGTCTCTAGCGACCCCAGCACGCCCAGTTCGCCCTCGACGCTGGCCCCGACCCAGTGGGCCATGTCGACAACCGCTTTGGTCACGCGGACATTGTAGTCATAGTCGGCGGGCGTCTTGCCGTCGGCGGCCAACGAGCCATCCATCATCACCGAGGTGAAGCCATACTGGATGGCGGTGGCACAGGTAGCTTCGTTATTGCCATGGTCCTGGTGCATACAGATCGGGATATGCGGATACATCTCTGCCAGGGCATCGATCAGGTGTTTCAGCACAATGTCGTTGGCGTAACTGCGCGCGCCCCGGCTGGCCTGGATGATCACCGGCGCATCGACAGCATCGGCCGCCTCCAGGATCGCCAGACCCTGTTCCATATTGTTGATATTGAAAGCTGGCACGCCATAGCCCTGCTCGGCGGCGTGATCCAAGAGTTGTCTTAAAGTGACCCGGGCCATGCTCAGCGCTCCAACAAATCTGTTCTATTTCGACAAGGCGGCCACACCAGGCAGCTCTTTGCCTTCCATCCATTCAAGAAACGCGCCGCCAGCGGTTGAGACGAAGGTAAAGTCGTCGGCGCAGCCAGCTAGGTTCAAGGCCGCGACTGTATCACCTCCGCCGGCCACTGCCACCAATTCTCCGGCCTTGGCCAGAGCGGCTGCGTGATGTGCCACCGCCACCGTGGCCTTGTCGAAAGGTGGCATCTCAAACACGCCTAGTGGGCC
>JANPNB010000461.1:0-8545 GCA_031427275.1 Alphaproteobacteria bacterium
ATTGCCGCGCGGTCATTGAGGACCTCGCATCTAAGGGCGTCCTGGTTACGGCCGAAGATGACGAATACGGGCGTGCCTACCGGTTCCAGGAAGAGGCCGTGCCACCCTATTTGTGGATTCTGGCGGCGCAGAAGCGCTTCCTTGACGGCCAGAAAACCACGACTGATGTAACGCCGGTCGCCGCGAGGGCGTCGGTACGCACCTAGACCCTTCGGTCTAGGTCAAACGGGGTCGTTTCGAGCAACCCGTTGAACTTGGGGACGTGCTTGCGAATTCTGGTCACTGGCGGCGCTGGCTTTATCGGATCGGCGCTAATCCGGCATCTGATGGCTCATACCGATCACGAGGTGCTCAACCTCGATAAGTTGACCTATGCGGGCGACCTACGCTCCTTAGCCTCAGCGGCGGCGAGTAACCGTTATCATTTCACGGAGGCCGATGTTTGCGATTCTGGTTCGGTTCGTTCCGCGCTGAGTGAGTTTCGACCCGATGTCGTGACCCACCTGGCAGCTGAGTCTCACGTCGACAGGTCAATTGATGGACCCGCAGCGTTTATCCAGACCAATGTGATCGGGACCTTCAACATGCTGGGCGAGACCCTTAGCTATTGGAGAAGCCTGGGTAGCGACGCGCGTGAACGCTTCCGCTTTCACCACATCTCGACCGACGAGGTGTTCGGCTCCCTCGGACAGGATGGGTTTTTTACCGAAGCCACGGCCTATGACCCGCGCTCGCCCTACTCCGCTTCCAAGGCGTCTTCAGACCATTTGGTCCGGGCTTGGCATCATACCTACGGCTTGCCGACTCTGATCACCAACTGCTCCAATAATTACGGGCCCTATCACTTCCCTGAAAAGCTGATCCCCCTGATGATCATCAAGGGTTTGGCGGGCGAACCTCTGCCTGTATACGGCCAGGGCCAAAACATCCGCGATTGGTTATATGTTGATGACCACGCGCGAGCCTTGACCAAGGTCTTCGAAGCCGGTGTGCCGGGACAATCCTACATCATTGGCGGACGGGCAGAGCGGACTAATCTCGAAGTGGTTCAAAGGATTTGCGACACGCTTGATCGGTTGCGGCCAAGACCTGATGGCAAATCGCGCCGTACCCAGATTGCCTATGTGGCAGACAGGCCCGGCCATGATCATCGGTATGCCATTGATGCCTCGAAACTCGAGCGCGAACTCGGCTGGAAGGCCCAGGAGAGTTTCGAAACCGGCATCGAGCGCACCGTTGCCTGGTATCTGGACAATGAGACTTGGTGGCGACCTATCGTTGAAGCCACCTATGGCGGCCAGCGCCTCGGACTATCGGTCGGCTGATCCGTGAGCTTGGATCCAAAGCCAAGAGTGCTGCTGACCGGAGGCGGTGGCCAGGTCGGTCAGGCCTTTCAGCGGCTGGTGGCTGGCACCTATGACGTCGTTGCCCCCAGTCGCGCGATCCTAGATCTTTGCGAGCCCGACATGATCGCGGCCTTTGTCGAGGCGGGCTCGTGGAGTCTGGTGATCAATGCCGGGGCCTATACGGCGGTGGACCGCGCCGAATCTGAGCCCATTGAGGCTTGGCGCGTGAATGCCGTGGCACCTGCCGCTCTGGCCCTTGCAACGGTAAAGGCAGGGGTTCCGCTGATCCAAATTTCGACTGACTATGTCTTTAACGGTATGAAGCCATCAGCCTATCTCGAGTCTGATCCCGTCGGGCCAATCAGTGTCTACGGTGCGTCCAAGGAGGGCGGAGAGCAGGCCGTGCGAACCCAAAACCCGCGCCACGTTATTCTGCGTACCGCTTGGGTGGTCAGCCCCTATGGGCAGAATTTCATCAAGACCATGCTGAGATTGGCTCAAGACCGCGACCAACTTGCCGTTGTTGACGATCAACTGGGTTGCCCAACCAGCGCAGCCGATATCGCAGGCACCCTGGTCGCGGTCGCAGATCGGCTGATGAGCTCGACGGATACGCCCTACGGCACCTATCATTTCGTGAACTCCGGCGAGGCGACCTGGTGCGAGCTGGCGGGCAGGGTCTTTCAGCGCGCCGTTCGCTACAATCAAAGGGTTCCTGATGTTCGCGCAATCCCCAGCTCGGACTATCCAACGCCGGCGCGTCGGCCGATGAATTCGCGGTTGGACACTGCAAAAATCACCCAGGACTTTGGGGTTGTGCCCCGATCCTGGCACCAAGCCGTCGATCAGGTGGTCGATGAATTGCTGAAGACCGAGGCCTAAGGAGCGCACATGAAGGGCATCATCCTGGCTGGAGGTTCAGGCACACGACTCCATCCGGCAACACTGGCAGTGAATAAGCAGCTGCTGCCGATCTATGACAAGCCGATGATCTATTATCCGATGTCTGTGCTGATGATGGCGGGGATACGGGACATCCTGATCATCTCTTCGCCGGAGTATCTGGATAATTTCCGCCGTCTGTTTGGAACCGGTGCTGAGCTCGGCCTGAATATCCAATATACCGTCCAACCCACACCAAACGGGCTTGCCCAAGCTTTCATCCTTGGCGAGGAATTCCTGGCCGGTGATCGGGCTGCGCTGGTCTTAGGCGACAACATTTTCTTCGGTGCCGGAATTTCGGACCTGCTGGCTCGCGCAGCCGGACGCGAGACGGGGGCAACAATCTTTGCCTACCAAGTTGATACGCCTCAAGCTTACGGCGTAGTCGAACTTGATGATGATGGTCGTGCCGTCAGCCTGGAGGAGAAACCAGCAGAGCCAAAGTCACGGCTGGCGGTGACCGGTCTCTATTTCTACGATAATCGCGTCGTAGAGTTGGCCAAGCAAGTTCGGCCATCTGCCCGCAACGAGTATGAAATCACCGATCTCAATCGCGCCTATATGGAACTCGGCGACCTCTATGTGGAACAGATGTCCAGAGGCTATGCTTGGTTAGACACGGGCACACACGACAGTTTGATCGAGGCCTCGGAATTTGTCCGGGTTATGCAAAAGCGCCAAGGCGTGCAGGTAGCATGCCTTGAGGAAATTGCCTTCACCAACGGGTTCATCAATCGAACCCAGCTGCGCGCGCGGGGCAATTTGTTCGAGAAAACCGCCTATGGTCGCTATCTGCTGGAGCTCGCTGACGCGTCCTAAGTTAGAGCGTTTTTCGATTAAGTCGAAACCGTCTAATCGGCAAGACGTGTGAGCAAACAAGAGCTTAGAGCCCGTTTTATTCCGTCAGAATGGAACAAGCTCTAGGAAATCAGGGCCCGGACACCGAGAAAAACACCCGCCCAAAGACCCAGGGAGGCCAGGCCGCCAAGTGCCAAGCCTAAGGCGATCGGGTATCGCCCACCACGAACCGGCGGGAACTGCGCGACGGTCGCGCTGGAAGCGTTCACAGACATCCGTCTTGAGCCCTCAACTGTCGAGCTTCTGCTCAACCCTGAGCAATAGAGACACGATGTCGGTTAAAAGTTCGTGTGATGCGTGCGCGAAGTTGATCACCGTCAGAAAACCGTTACTGCATAAGGGTAGTATGGCGTCCTAGGCGCTGATGGGGTTTGCTAAATGTTCGAGTCGGCGTCGCCAGAGGACCGCCAAGCGCGTGCGCATGCGCTTCGCACGGCTCCGGGCGCGCGCCGTACCGCGACGGTTCATTATTTGACGCCGCTAATTCTGGCGCGAACGACTAAAGGTCCGGTCATAGGCGCCGCCGTGGCGACCAACCCGACGAAACGCTGGTTGGACATCTTCCTATCGAGCCTCGCTTTGCTGATTTTCCTGCCACTGTTGCTGGTTATCGCGGTGGGGGTGCGCTTCGAAACCCGGGGGCCGATCCTGTTCCGTCAACGTCGCACGGGCTTGAACGGGCGTATTTTCACGATCTTCAAATTCCGCACCATGACGGTCGCTGAGGACCAAGGCGACATTCGGCACGCCACCAAGGACGACGCACGCGTCACCCCGCTTGGTCTCGTGTTGCGGAAATGTAGCCTGGACGAGCTGCCGCAACTGCTGAATATCTTGCGCGGAGACATGTCCATCGTCGGTCCGCGTCCGCATGCGGTGGCCCACGACGACTATTACGGCGCTCAAATCCCGCAATACGCAGCTCGCTTCAGAGCCCGCCCAGGCCTCACGGGCCTTGCGCAGGTTTCCGGCTATCGCGGTGAGATTGAAGATTTGGGTTGCATGGCCAATCGTGTGGATGCCGACAACGCCTATATCGACAGCTGGTCGCTCGGCCGAGACTTGATGATTATCCTGCGCACCGTTCCGTTGATATTCCGGGACCCGAACGCCTACTAGGAATTTTGGGAAGCGCTCCGGTCCTCAGCGTTGAAGGCCAACAACCCCTCAACTAGGTGATCAAACATCAGGCGCATACGCCGGGAGCCTTTCAGGTTTTCGTGCATCGCAACCCACATATCGAGTTCGAAGTGGAAGGTGTTGGCGAGCACGGGCACCAAGCCCCAGCGCCGGGCTAGAATGTGCTGCACCGCGCCAATTCCCAGTCCAGCCCGAACTGAGGCCATTTGGGCAATATTGCTGTCGGTGCGAATGGCAAACAGATCACGAGACACCTCTCGGCCTCCGAAATCGATGTGGCTGAGAGACTCCAAATTGAGCCGCTGACGATCAAATCCGATCAGTGTGTGCCCATCCATGAGGTCGTCCATACTCGCCGGTATCCCGGCGGCATCGAGATACTCAGGCGTCGCATAAAACCCTACACCGATTGACCCAACCTTGCGCGCCACCAATGACCCCTGAGACGGGCGAACCATGCGCACCGCGATATCTGCGTCGCGCCGCAACAGGTCCTCAGTACGGTCTGAAAGGACCAACTCGATCACCACATCGGGATGCAGCTTCCGAAACGAACCCAGGATGGCCGGCAGCACCTCGGCACCCATAGACTCGCTGACTGTCACACGGACCACGCCCCGCTCGCCGTCAGTAGCACCAGACGCATCACGCAAAGCTGCCGCCGCGTGCGAGTCCATTTCCTCAAGGTGAGGCCGCAAACTCTCGGCAAGGTCCGTCGGTGTTAGACCCCTTGGACTGCGCAAGAACAGAGGCGCGCCAAGGCTTTGCTCTAGTGACTCGATATGTCGACCCAGGGTCGGCTGAGTCAGGCCCCGAAGGCGCGAAGCCGCCGAGAAACTGCCTGACTGTAGCACCGCGTGCAGGCTCTGATAGAGGTCCCAGGATGGATCGCTTTTCATGCAATTATGCATAGCAGAGTCAGAATAATGCGCAATTCCGTCTAGGCTAGATAGCTCCGACTATAGTCCGACCTTCAGGAACGGACCCTTCAGATGAACAGTCAAACACCTCTCGCCCTGGTTTTGGGAGCCACGGGCTCGATCGGCGGAGAAGTTGCTCGCGCGCTGCTGGCCAGGGGTTGGCGGGTTCGCGCACTCAACCGCAACCCTGAACTTGCTAAAAGTAAGGGGCCTGATGATCTCGAATGGGTTTTCGGCGACGCCATGAACCCAGCCGACGTGGTCGCCGCCGCCACTGGGGCACAGATCATATTCCATGGGGCCAGTCCTGCGGGCTACGCCGGTTGGGCGAAATTGGTACCCGTCATGCTTGAGTCAACCATAGCCGCAGCGCGAGCCTCAGGCGCACGGATCGTGTTTCCCGGAAATGTCTACAACTTCGGCCCCGAGGTTTGGTCGCGTATCGACGAAACCTCGCCGCAAAACCCTAAGACCCGCAAAGGCGCGATCAGGGTTGATCTAGAACGCAGGCTAGAGGCCGTTTCGAACGAAGGGATTCGCAGTCTGATCGTTCGGGCCGGCGACTTCTTTGGACCCAGGACCGCCTCTTCCTGGCTGACCGAGGGCTGGGTCGCCAAGGGCAAGCCTATCAGGGCCCTAACCCTGCCTGGCCCCGCAAACATCACCCACGCCTGGGCTTATCTTCCTGATTTTGCTGAAACCATTGTGCAATTGGTCGAGCGCGAGGTCGGTCTCCCGGCCTTTTCCAGTTTCAATCATCGCGGCCACCAGATTACCGGCGTGGAAATGGCCGACGCTCTGGACCGGGTCGCCGGTCGCAAACTGCCACGCAAGACGCTGCCTTGGTTTGCGATGGCGATGGTCTCGCCCTTTGTGGAGATGCTGCGCGAGATGCTGGAAATGCGTTATCTCTGGGACAATGAGGTGCTGATGGACAATGCCAAGTTGGTCAAAACTCTCGGCTATGAGCCGCATACGCCCCTAGATGACGCACTGCGCACCGCCCTGATCGGCCAAGGCTGCCTACCGCAACCCATGAGTCTTGCGGCCTGACATCGACCAATGCTGGACTTTCGGGGGTGTGAGCCACTACATCCCCGGCATGGCCGGACAGACGCTCTACGACAAAATCTGGGATGCCCACCTTGTTGCCGAACAAGGAGGCGAGGCGATCCTCTATATTGACCTGCACCTGATCCATGAGGTGACCACCCCCCAGGCCTTTGCGGGACTGCGGGCCAATGGTCGCCCGGTGCGTCGACCTGACCGCACCCTGGCCGTCGCCGACCATAATATTCCCACAGAGGGTCAGGCCAAGGGCGTGGGGGCCGTGGCCGACGAGGAAGCCCGCCTGCAGCTCCAAACCCTAGAGGCCAATGTCAAGGATGCGGGGATTGAGTTCTTTCCCATGGGCGATATCCGTAATGGCATTGTCCACGTCGTGGGGCCCGAGCAGGGCCGCACTCAGCCGGGCATGACCATTGTCTGCGGTGATAGCCACACCTCCACCCACGGGGCCTTCGGGGCTTTGGCTCAAGGGATAGGCACCTCGGAGGTCGAGCATGTACTGGCCACCCAAACCCTTCGCCAAAAGAAGTCCAAAAACTTCCGGGTCACCATCGACGGCACGCCAGCTCCTGGCGTCGGGGCCAAGGATTTAGCCCTGGCCGTGATCGGTCAGATCGGCACGGCCGGCGGCACCGGATCGGTGATCGAATTTGCTGGAGAAGCGGTCCGCGCCCTTTCCATGGAAGGCCGCATGACGCTCTGCAACCTCACCATTGAGGGGGGCGCACGAGCAGGTCTGGTGGCCCCCGACGCCACCACATTCGCCTATATGATGGGCCGACCTGCCGCCCCCAAGGGTGCAGCCTGGGAAATGGCGCTCAGTTCTTGGAAGACCCTCTATTCCGACGATAATGCGGTATTCGACCGCGAGGTTCACATCGACGCGGCTAGTATCGCGCCCACCCTGACCTGGGGCACCAGTCCTGAGGATGTTGTGGCCGTTACTGGCACCGTCCCAGCGCCCGATAGCTTCGCCAGCCCTGACAAACGCGCCTCGGCTCAGCGCGCGCTGGACTATATGGGCCTGACTGCCGGTCAGCCGATTGTCGAGGCTAAAATCGACGTCGTGTTCATCGGCTCCTGCACCAATAGCCGCATCGAGGACCTGCGCGCCGCCGCCAAGATCGTCTCTATTGCGGTAGAGGGGGGGCACCGGGTCGCCTCCCATGTCCGGGCAATGGTGGTGCCGGGTTCTGGTTTGGTGAAAGCTCAAGCCGAAGACGAGGGATTGGACCTTATCTTCAAGGCTGCGGGCTTTGACTGGCGTGAGCCGGGTTGCTCCATGTGCTTGGGCATGAACCCCGACAAGCTGGCACCTGGCGAGCGCTGCGCCTCCACCTCCAATCGCAATTTCGAAGGCCGCCAGGGTCGCGGCGGCCGCACCCATTTGATGAGCCCCGAAATGGCCGCCGCCGCCGCCATCGCCGGCCATATCGTCGATGTTCGGGAGTATTTGAGATGATCACCGGTCTAGATCACATCGCCCTTGCCGTGCACGACTTGGACAGCGCCGTCGAAGGCTACCGCAAGCTGCTGGGCCGCGAGCCCAACTGGCTGGGCGGCGACGGCGGTGCGCGCCACGCCTGGTTCCAGGTCTCCAATATGGCGCTGGACATCATCAGCCCCAGTGGCGAGGGGGCGTTTGGCGACACCATCCGCAAACACTTGGCTGAGCAAGGCGAGGGCATTTGGGCCATGGCGTTCACCGTCGACAATGCACAGGCCATGCACCAGCTCGTGAGCCGTCGCGGCCTGGACTCCACGGCACCGCACCTCGTCCGCTCCACCCATGATGATGGGCGCAAGCGCTATTGGTTTAATGGTAGTCTGAGCCAGGAGAGCACCGGCGGCCTCAACATCTTGCTGGTCGATCCCCCCCGCGACGGCGTGGCGTGGCCGCTTTCCGCCCCTAGCGGACCAGAAGCCGCCAGCGTCACCGAACTGGATCACGTGGTGGTTCACACCCCAAACCCCGACCGCGCCCTCGCCGTCTATGGGGCCAAGCTTGGCCTAGACCTTAGGCTGGATCGCTCCAACGCCGACTGGGGGGTGCGACAGCTATTCTTCAAGTGCGGCGCCGCCGTGGTCGAATTCGGGGCTAGCCTGAAAACGCCGACCTCCGACAACCCTGACAGCTTCGGCGGTCTGGCCTGGCGCACACCGGACGCACCCGCCGCCCAAGCGCGGATCGCCGCCTCCGGCTTCGACGTCTCCGAGGTCCGCAAGGGCCGCAAACCCGGCACCAAGGTGTTCACCGTACGCTCGGGCATA
>JANPNB010000462.1:0-2402 GCA_031427275.1 Alphaproteobacteria bacterium
ATTCGCAGTGGTGGACCCTGCCCCCCTGTGTCAGGGAAGTTGTCCGCTGCTCCACTTTTCCTCTATTTCTCAGTTGGGCGGGATAGGATGATGATTTGGGATATTCACCGGAACGCAAGGCGGCAGTGCTGAAGCGGATGCCATGTGTTGCGGGCGGCAGCCCATGAACCACGGATCGACCGGGTCATTGCATATGATATCTATCCGGATGCACTGGATGTGAATCTTCGTCAGTTGAGTTGGTTGAAGCGGCATTTGCTGACGGTCTGGCTCAAGCTTTGCGCCAGAGCTGTTGTGAACCAGATGGCCAGTCGCGCTGTCCACAACAGTCCGGTGGCCGATTGGGGGATCGTGCAGGATATGCATGTGACCGCAACGTCGCCGCCGTTCGATTACCTGACCGAGATTGCGAAATACACCACGGCTGATGTGTCGCCGATGATCACGCAAGATGTGCTGCTGCTGGCTGGAAACGCGGATCACTTCGTGCCGGTGGAACATTTCCACCGGCAGATCAGAATGCTGAAAAATGCTCGGTCAATAACAGCCCGGCTGTTCACGGAAAAAGAAAGGGCCGGTAACCATTGTCAGGTTGGAAATTACGGGTTAGCCCTGAAAGTCATCGTGAACTGGCTGGATGCGCTGACTGTGTCTGCGTCCAACCCGGACGAGCCGACAATGATCGAATTGGCAAAACAATCTCAGAAGGCATCAAAGGCGGTTGTCTAGCCGAAATATTCCAGCTGTGCGGGTGCCGTCCGAACTGTCTGCAGAATGAACCACAGGGAAATCAGATGTGCCTTTCAGCCCAAGTCGTTTTGCCGCCAGCGTGTTTCTGGTGACGGGTGGCACGGCGATCACCATCGTCGCGGCGAGGAAGAACTGGCGTTATATGCCGATGGCCCTGATGCCGCTGTTTGCAGGCCTTCAGCAATTCATGGAAGGCAACGTCTGGCTGGGAATGACCCCTGAAATGCCAGTGCCCAAAGCTTGGCTTTGATTATCAATCGCTACATTTGAAACAGGATTGGTCAATGAAAAGGAAAGCCGTCACTTTGCCACCCCACGAAATCGAGTTGAAATTTCAGCTGTTGCCTGGCAGCAAGCGATCCTTCGCGCCGGAGATATCTTTGGCCTCGCGGCACAAGACAGGCATCAGGTCACAGCCTATCACGATACGCCGGACAACCTGTTATTCACATCCGGGTTGACGCTGCGGATCAGACAGGAAAACGACAGCTATCTTCAGACCGTGAAGTCGCGCGACGACGGCATTGGACTGGCCAACAGCCGCCAGGAATGGGAATGGGCTGTGGCCAATGACACCCCCGTGGTCAAACATCTTGCCGCGGTATCGGAGCTTGCCAGCATTGCGGGCCGGATCACAGACCGTTTGGTGTCCGTCATCGTGACTGATATCTGGCGGACGAGTTGTTTGCATCTGGTGAAAGGTGGCTGCGCGACAGAGACGTCACTGGACATTGGCACCGTCTCCTCGGATGCATTGTCGCAGCCGATCTGTGAATTGGAACTGGAACTGAAAGACGGTGAAGTCGCGGCACTGTATCGCCTTACCCTCCAGCCGGCAGAAACCGCCCAGATGTGGATCACGCCGAAAGCAAGACAGCGCGAGGCTGGACTTTGCGCAACGGTCATGGCGACGGTGCCATCGTCTTGCCAAAACCAAAGATCGCGAAAAAGACGTCGGCTGCGGCGGTCCTGCACCAGATCATCGGTGCGTTGCTTGGCCATCTGCGGGATAACATAGCACCAACCCTTTCGGGCGAACCCGAGGCTTTGCGCCAGATGCGCGGCGTGTTCCGGCTGTTTGCCCCGCTACTGAACCCGGACGAGATTGCCCGGTTTACAGCGTCTCTGCGGCAGTTTGCGCAGACCTTTGGGATGGCCCGTGACTGGGATGTATTCTGCGGCCAATCTTTGCCCGCCGTCATAACGGGTTTACCAGAACATGCCTGGACAGACCTGTCAGCCTTTGCAGAAGCTGAACGTGCGGCCGCGCATGCCGCCGTCCATGATGCGATCTGCGGTCGGAATTTCACGCACCTGGCCCTTGACCTTGCCCTTTGGTCCGAAACCTGCGCGGCAACGCCCCCTGATGGCGGAACCAAGCAGTTGACCCAGCACTTGGCAAAGATAACCCCTGCACTGTTGGACACCTTCGCCGCAAGGGCCAGACACGCCGGGCGGCATCCCGGACGGCTTTCCATGAATGCATTGCATGATTTCCGCAAAGCTTTGGACCAGCTGAATGCCGTGGTCCGGTTTCTGGGCAGCCCCTATCCTGCACATGCCGTTCTGGCTTACCGCAAGCGCAGCGATGCGGTCCGCGATATCATCGGGGCCACCAATGATGCAGAGGTGACCAAGGCCCTGGCCCTTGA
>JANPNB010000463.1:0-4815 GCA_031427275.1 Alphaproteobacteria bacterium
AGGCCCAACGAGCGCCCGCGGGCTCGTGCCAAGCTTGCGCCTAGCCATTACCGCCGGTGGGGACTTTCACCCCGCCCTGAGAACGCGCGCCGCCGGAACAGCCCGACGACGGGGGAAGGATAACCGGAAGTTGGGGATTCAAACAAGCGTTTAGGTGCGACGGACTCTTGGGCCGCCAGGGCCGCAGATTCACAGCCCTGGCAACCCTGACTTTTAGACTTTCGGCTTGAAGTGGACGACTACCGGTCGGGAACCTGCGAACAGAAGCCCTGCGAGCAGCCCGGCCGCGGCGGCGATGCCAAGGGCCAAGGAAGGCTTGTCCTTAACAAAAGGGTTCACCTTGTCGGCGACGCCCTGAGCCGCCTCCGAGACGCGACCATAGGCGTTCTTGGCTTGATCGTTCGCCTTTGAGACAGCCGAACGGGCAAGCTCGGCAACCTGGCCCAGCGCATCTTGCGCCGATCCGATCACGTCTTGCGCCTTCCCCTCCACCTGCCGAGCACCGCCCCTGGCTTGCATGGAGCGATCTCCCAGCATGTCACCAGCGGCACTCTCGAATTTGCCAGCTTCGGTTTTCACAAAACCTTCTAGATTGTTCTCGTTCATAGTGACTCTCCTTGGTGCGCCTGATTGATTTTCAAATGGTGGGTTGTTGGCAATCAACTCACCCGGCGCACTACGGTTCCGCACAAGAATTTGGTCTGGTCGCGACAGCAAATTAGGGCGCACCTAAATCCACAGTTCAGTTGATTTAGTAAGAAATATTCCTTACTATAACCCCTCGACACTTGGAGCTGCCGTCATGCCCAACACCCTCGAAGAAACCAGCACCATCACTGCCAAGGGGCAGACGACGATTCCTAAGTCTGTGCGCCAAGCGCTGGGCGTCGACTATGGGGGGCGGATATCCTTTCGGGTGGACCAGGACGGTGTGACCGTGTCGCGCGCTGATGAGGGAGAGGATCCGGCGATCTTGCCGTTCCTGGATTTCTTGGCACGGGATATCACGGCTCACCCCGAAGGCCTTGCGGCGCTATCCCCAGAGCTGGCCGCACGCATCACCGCCTTGACCGCTGGTATGCCCGTCGACCTCGAGGCCGAGATTGACGGTGACGTCTCGCTCTAGGCGCGCAACTAAGATGACCGCCATCAACGGATGGACGCTCTATGCCCATCCACTGTTTCTAGACCAGTTGGAGCGGCTGACGGGGGCACTCGAGAAGGCCGGGCACCCCAATAGCTATGCCGCGAGCGCCGATGCCAAGCTGCTGGCCGCGCTACGCAGGTTGATGCTCGAGGTGATCCCCGGTGACCCGACCCGCCCGGAGTTTCGCCAAGGCGGCACCCTGGGCCCGGATCGTAAGCATTGGTTTCGGGCCAAATTCGGCGGCGGGCGGTTTCGGCTATTCTTTCGTTATTCGACCCGCGCGAAGATCATCATCTATGCCTGGGTCAATGACCGCGACACCCTCCGCACCTATGGAGCCAAAAGCGATGCCTATGCAGTGTTCAAGTCCATGCTCGACAAGGGCAATCCGCCGGAAGAGTGGGCGGACTTGGTGAGGGAGAGCAAGTCGTTGCCCTGACCATGGCCTCATCTGGACCGGCCGACGCGGAGGCGTCTGGAAAACTGTAATTTATGTAGTTCGCGTCCCCACTTTCCCAAACTCAATTGCCGGCGGGCTGGGTGCGGCGCCCCGCATTGGAGAGCGGGCTGCCGTACTTCGCACGGTTTTCCGCAGTGTCGGGCACGGGGGGACTGGCGATCAGGATGTGCCGGTTGCCGTTGGCATCAACGGTGACCGTGGCGTTCACGGTCGCCGCCCCCGGCGCTGTCGAATTCTCGGGCAGCTCACTATCAGCTGGTACCAGCGTGACTGGCGGGGCTTGTTCTGGCTCGCCCGTCCCAGAGTTGGGGGAGGCTTGGGAAGGGGAAGGCGAGCCCTGGGCGGCGGCTGCTGTGACGCCCAGCAGGCACGCGGCGACTGACGCAACGAGAGTGGAGGAAAGCATGGACATGGCGATTAGTCTCTCTTGTGGCGGTGATAGCGGCCATGACGGCCGTCCGCCGACGGGACACCCAGCTTTGGCGAAGGTCGTTGACTAAGATCAAGGAAGTACGCGAGGTCACCGCAGTGGCCCGCAAATCGGCCCCAATATCATAATCATCTGTGATCACCGCAAACCACGTGCTTGCACGTAGCAGCTCGGCGTGGCAATTTAGCCCGGAACCATTGAATTGGAGGACGACATCGATGCCTTCCACCGCTCGCCGACAGCAGCGCGCCATTACCATTCGCTCTGATCATGCGCTGGCCCGTCTGGCGCTTCTCACCCGCGACGGAC
This sequence comes from Alphaproteobacteria bacterium, assembly GCA_031427275.1. Taxonomy (GTDB): domain Bacteria; phylum Pseudomonadota; class Alphaproteobacteria; order Caulobacterales; family Caulobacteraceae; genus Phenylobacterium. The sequence continues at coordinate 2,347 of JANPNB010000463.1, forward strand.
GCAGTCAGGTGCAGGTCATCGAAGAGGCGCTCGACCGGCTGCCCGTTCCAAAGCAGATCACTGAGAGCGCTGAGCGTCGCGCGCGGATCGAGGCAATCCTCGCGCGGGTGCCAAAGCGGCCTTATCCCTCCATGGCCGAGCTCGACGCCGAGAATTTCGATGACGAGGGCAATAGTCGGTGATCGTTGATACCTCTGCGCTCATCGCGGTTCTGCTGGGCGAGGAAGGGGCTGTTCAGCTCCTCGATGCCATAGAGTCCGAACCGGCCCTGTTGCCTGCGCCAGCACGGGTTGAGTTCCTGCGGGTGGCTTCAGGTGCGCGTCTGCAGCTTGGGTCGATCGCCGCCGATCTGCTCGCCGAATGGGAAGCCGGCGGCCTCACGACAATTCCCTTTGATGCCGAGCACGCCAGGATCGCGGCTGCGGCAAATGAGCGCTACGGCAAGGGCATGGGAGGCACGCTCAATCTGTTGGATCTGATGGTCTACGCCGTTGCAAAGGAGCGTGGCGAACCGCTGCTCTGCACCGGCAAGGACTTTGCCGCGACTGATCTTGAGCTGCATGGGGCAAGTCGGCTCTTCTAAGCGGGTCGAGTTCCTAACTTGGTGGGAAAGATTACCCTTCGCGGATCAATGCGATCCTGCGGCGGGAGATGTTGGCGTAGGTAGGGGCGTAGGGTTCCATACACTCTCACCTGGGCTCGCGCTCACCTGCGCCTCGCGAACAAGGCCATCAATGAATGCGCGGAACTCGGCGCTCAGCGAGATCGGATTGACGAGCCACCAGGGCGCAAAGCCCGGATTGGTGACTGCCCACTGCAGGGTGTTTTGCTCCGCCTCGAACAATTTTGGCTCAAGGGCACCAGTGCTGAACTGGTAGTGGAGCGTCTCGAAGATACGCATGTATCCAAGCATCATGTAGCTGAAAGAGACGCGCTCATCTTCATCGAGCAACTCCGAACCCGCCATGCCAAGCCGCCAAACGCGAGCAACTTTGGGATCGCTCATGATAAGGGTGTTGATCGCGTTGAAACTGTCGGTGACCGCATGGTGCGAGGTCGCCTTGAGCGCGCGCGTGTTTTGGCGGATCTCGAGGGCAACGAAGATCAATGTGACGATGACTGCACCCGCGCCCAGCGCTTGCGAGATGTCCGATAGCTCAGCGAGTGTCATCCGCGTGCCCCATTGCCGATGGATTGGCCTGTAAGTGGCGAGGGCCGACCCTCTAAGGTCGGCCCGCTTAGTCCTAGATCCGCTCGATGATGATCGCAGGGGCCATGCCGCCGGCGGCGCACATGGTGACGAGGCCGCGCTTCAGGCTGCGGCGCTCGAGTTCGTCGACCATGGTGCCGATCAGCATGGAGCCGGTGGCGCCGATCGGGTGACCGAGCGCCATGGCACCGCCGTTCACATTGACCTTTTCACGGTCGAGCTTGAGGTCGCGGATGAACTTTTCGGCGACGACGGCGAAGGCTTCGTTGATTTCCCACAGATCGATGTCGTCCACGGTCAGACCAGCCTTAGCCAGAACCTTGCGGGCAGCGGGGACCGGGGCGTTGAGCATCAAGGTTGGGCTGTCACCCATATTGGCCATGGCCACGACGCGGGCGCGGGCTTTCAAGCCATGCTTGGCGGCATAGGCTGGTGAAGCCAGCAAGACGGCGGCGGCACCGTCGACGACGCCCGACGAGTTGCCCGCATGGTGGAAGTGCTCGATCTTCAGGTCTGGATAGACCCGGTTGATCAGGCCCGCGAAGGTCATGCCGTTGGCGTCCAGCGGCATATTGGCCATGGGCGCGAAGGAGGCCTTCAGAGCCGTGAGGCCTTCCATGGTGGTCTGGGGGCGGGGGAATTCTTCGTGGTCCAGGGCGACCGAGCCGTCGTCGTTGTAGACGGTGACCAGGGACTTGGCGAAGTGGCCATTGCGGATGGCGTGGTCGGCGCGCTGCTGGCTGACCAGAGCCAGCTCGTCCAGGGCCTGGCGGGAGATGCCTTCCAGGGTGGCGATGGCGTCAGCGCAGACGCCCTGGTGAGACTGAGGATGTTGGGCGCGCAGGTGCAGGTTGCCGCTGTCCATCAGCATCGGGCCAACAGCCGGGTCCATCGGCGGGGCGCTGGCGGAGGTATAGGACATCATCTCGCAACCGCCGGCGATGACGAGGTCTTCCATGCCCGACATGATCTGGGCTGCAGCCAGGTTGACCGCGGTGATCCCCGATCCGCAGTAGCGGTCTAGGGTGACGCCCGAGGCGCGGACGTCGAAACCGGCGTCTAGCGCGGCCATGCGGCCCATGTCGCCGCCCTGCTTGCCGCGCTGGGAGGATGTGCCCCAGATGATGTCGTCGACGTCGGCGGTGTTTAGATTATTGCCCCGCTATCGGAACCAGTTTGTCGCTGCTGTTCCTCGCCAAGGGGCTCAGCCCGGTCCTCATCAACAAGCTGCAATATGGCCCGCGCGACCCGAACAGCGG
>JANPNB010000464.1:0-12332 GCA_031427275.1 Alphaproteobacteria bacterium
CAATCCCGCCTGGGCGAAACACGCGAGCGCAGCTTCGAGAAGAGCTTCTGACGATCCGTAGTCTCCGGCCATATTTCCGCCGATTGCCACGATGACGGCCTCGTCCAAGACCAAGCGCTCACCGCCCCCCAATTGGATTCCCGATTTCAATGACATTTTATCCCACTGACCGGCTGGCGCTCTTCATCGACGGGTCGAACCTCTATTCCGCTGCCAAGGGCTTGGGCTTCGATATCGACTATCGCAAGCTGCTGGAAGAGTTCCGTAAACGTGGCATTCTCGTTCGGGCCTATTACTACACCGCCCTGGTCGAAGATCAGGAGTATTCCCCCATCCGCCCCTTGGTCGATTGGCTAGATTACAACGGCTTCCAACTCGTCACAAAGAGCGCGCGAGAATACACCGACTCCCAGGGTCGCAAGCGCTGGCGCGGCGATATGGATGTCGAGATCGCCGTCGATATGATGGAGATGGCCGCCCACACCAATCACCTGGTGCTGTTTTCCGGAGACGGCGACTTCCGCTGCTTGGTCGAAGCCGTTCAACGACGCGGAGCCCGCGTCACTGTTGTTTCGACCGTGAAGTCCCAGCCTCCCATGGCCTCGGACGACCTGCGCCGCCAGGCCGATAACTTCATCGACCTCGCCGACCTGTCCGATATGATCGGTCGCCCCTCCCGCCTGCCTCGCTTCCTGCAGGAAAGCCGCACTAGTGCCGAGCGAGAGCAGGATGCCGAGGCCTGAGACTACCGCCGAACCCGCGAGAGACTGTCCGATTTGCCCTCGGCTGGTGGCCTATCGCGCGGCCAATCGCGCGACCAATCCCGATTGGTGGAACGGGCCAGCGCCTTCATTTGGGGATCCTGGGGCGCGGTTGTTGGTGGCGGGCCTAGCTCCCGGCCGCACAGGTGCAAACCGGACCGGAAGACCCTTCACCGGCGATACTGCCGGCGTCATGCTCTATGACACCCTGCTCAAGACAGGCTTCGCCCGAGGCTCCTACCAAGCCCGCCCTGACGATGGCCTTGAGCTAGTGGACGCCATGATCTCGAATGCTGTGCGTTGCGCGCCACCGGGCAACAAGCCGGAGGCCGCCGAAGAGACCGCCTGCCGTCCCTTCCTGGCTGCCCGCCTGGCCGCCCTGCCCCGCTTGAAAGTGATCATCACACTCGGCGATGTTGCTCGACGCAACGTGCTCAAGGCCATCGGACTCAAGGCCAGCGCTGCACCACCCGGACACGGCACGGAGTTTCAGGCAGGCCCCTATGTGATCCTAAACAGCTACCACTGCTCTCGGCTCAATACGAATACCGGGCGGCTCACGGCGGCCATGTTCGAAGCGGTGTTTCAACGGGCGCGCGTGTTGATCGACGGCACCCGCCGACTCCAGTAGAAATATCGCCACGCCACCTCAAAACCAGCCCGCCGATAGAGCGACTGCGCGCCGGTGTTCTTTTCCTCGACCTGCAGAAAGGCCCGCCGAATGCCGCGCGCCTGGGCTTCGGCTGCCAGTCCCGCCAGAACCCGCCCGGCATATCCCTTGCCGCGTTGGATCATGTCCGTCCGCATACCGTGAAAACTGGCCCATCCGTGGCTGTAAGACCCACACCCTACTGCGACCGTGCGACCACCCTCAGTGACCTGGCCAAATCGGGCATCGAGCGATCGGGTTAAGGCCCTGACCCGATCAGCTCCGTCCACGGGATCAAATCCCTCACTTAAGAAGACAGAAGCCCAGGCGGCTTCCGGCTGAGCGGTGACCTCGGCGGGTCTCTGGTCCGTCACAGTCAGCACGTCGGCGATGTCAGCCACCATTACCAGGGTCGGTTGCTCAGAAACGTAGCCCCGTCTCGTGAGGTCCTGAGCCATCGCCTCAAGCCCCGGGCGATCGGCTAGTCTAAAGGCGGGCAAAAGGCCTTGGGCTTGATAGGCCGCCTCAATGCGGTCCAGCGCGACGGCATCGGCGGCAAGTTCGTGCCTCAGAGGCACCGCGCTGGCCGCACGGCGGATTGACCCCGGATCAAGCCCCACCAACCAGCCGTCAAACTCAAGCAAGGCTTCTGGCGCTACGGCCTCCAGGGTCGCCCGCTCAATGGCTTCGATGTCGGCCGACTCGATCAACCCTTGTCCCGCATCAGGCGGGCTTTGTCGCGCTGCCAGTCGCGATCGGCTGTAGCTTCGCGTTTGTCGTGGTTCTTCTTGCCCTTGGCCAGGGCCAGCTCCAGCTTGGCTAGGCCTTTGTCATTCCAATAAAGCTTCAATGGAATGATGGTGCGCCCCTCCCGTTGGACTGCCCCGATCAGCTTATCGAGTTGCTTGCGGTGCAGCAGCAATTTCCGGTGCCGCCGCGGCTCGTGGTTGAACCGGTTGGCGTGCGAGAAAGGCGGAATGTCAGCATTGATCAACACCACCTCGCGGCCTTCCACCGAGGCATAAGATTCGGCGATATTGGCCCGCCCGGTGCGCAGGGATTTCACCTCGGTGCCGGTCAGCATGAGGCCGGCCTCGAAGCTCTCTTCGAGGAAGTAATCGTACCGCGCGCGGCGATTTTCAGCGATCAACTTGACCATAGGTTCCGGGTCCTAGAGGACGCCCGCCTCCCGCATAGCAGCCAAGACTTCGGCCCGGGACGCCTCCGACGCGCGCGTAATCGGCAACCTTGCCGTTTCCTCGCAAAGTCCCAAATACGCCAAGGCGAACTTGGTCGGTGCGGGCGAAGCGTCGGTAAAGAGGGCGTTATGCAACCGGACCAACCGATCCTGACCATAGAGCGCGCCGGACCAATCCCCAGCCATCGCGGCGTTGTAGAAAGCTGCGCAGGCTTCCGGCGCGACATTCGCAGTCACCGAAATGCAGCCGTGTCCGCCATGCGCCATGTATCCCAGACCAGACGGGTCGTCGCCAGACAGCATCGTCCAACCCGCCCCACACGTGGTTCGTTGAACGCTGGCCCGATTCAAGTTTCCAGTCGCATCCTTTACCCCAACGATATTGGGCAACATTGACAGTCGTGCCAGGGTAGAATCGGAAATATCGACGCTGGTCCGGCCCGGCACGTTGTAAACTAGGACTGGCAACTGCACCGCCTCATTGATCGCCGCATAGTGGGCGTACAGTCCCTCCTGACTAGGGCGATTATAGTATGGCGTCACGACCAAAGCACCGTCTGCACCCACCAGCTTGGCATGATGAACCAGTTCGATCGCCTCAGCCGTAGAATTCGAACCCGCTCCAGCGATCACAGGGACACGCCCCTTGGCCGTGGCAACGCAGAGTTCGACGACACGGCGATGCTCATCGTGGCTCAGTGTTGCGGTCTCGCCGGTTGTCCCAACTGGAACCAACCCATGAACCCCAGCCGCGATTTGACGCTCGACCAGGGCGACGAACGCGGCTTCGTCCACCGCGCCGTCCCTGAAAGGTGTAACCAGGGCGGGAAGAACGCCCCTGAACAAAGGATCGGTCATGGTCTGCAAAAAGCCGTGAAATCGAGGCTCAGTGTTGCAGCCTCTATGAATGACCGCACAATATGGCGTGGTGGCCCTTGGCCGCAACCGATGGATTCTCGGTCGGTGTGAAAGTCGGAGACTATGGCTTTGTCGTCAGTACCCAAGCGCGCGCTAATTGCGGCCTCTCTTTTGATCTTGGCCGCCACTGTCGCGACGGCGCAACAGAACCCGGTGCCCGATACCAACGGCTTAATCCACCTTCCGAGGACCAGCTATGTCTCAAGAATTTCGGACTCTGACGCTGCGGCCTTGAAGTCGAGCCTGGAGGCTGCCCGCCGGGCTGACATCACGGGTGCGCGCAGTGGCATTGCCCAAATCGCTGATCCGATTGCGCGCAAACTCGCCACTTGGGCTCTCGTCGACGGAAACGCTGAGTCTATGACCTATTTCGATCTCGACCAGGCTCGCCGTGATCTTGCGGGATGGCCACGCCCCGGTAAGCGGCAGGCTGCGGCTGAGAAACTGCTGGAAACCTCAGGGCAAACACCAAGTCAGATTATGGCTTGGTTCGGCAGCGACGAGCCGACGACCGCCGAAGGTGCCATGGCCCTGGCCAGCGCGCTGCGGCTTAGTGGCCAACACCAACTGGCCACGGAACTCATCCGACGCACTTGGCGCGACCGCATCTTCGACGCGGATCCTCAGGCGAGAATGCTTGCCCGGTTTGGGGACGCCCTTCGGATTGAGGATCATGTCCGCCGGATGCAGACTTTACTGTTCGGGGCGCAGGGACCAGCAGCACGCGACATGGTCAACTTGCTACCCGCCGACCAACAACAACTAGCCTTGGCGCGAATTTCCCTTCGTCAGAATGCTGGAAATGCGCAGAACCTCGTCGATGCCTTGCCCAGCAGTGTCGCCGGTGATCCGGGTCTAGCCTATGAGCGTGCCGCCAATTTCCGACGACGGGGTCTCAGCGAACAGGCCGCAGCGCTGGTGATCTCCTTTCCAACCGAGATCACTAGCCCGGAAATGGCCACGCGCATCTGGGATGAGCGTTATCAGTACACTTTAGCGGCTCTCCGTCGTGGAGATGCACCGGCTGCCTATGCCGCAGCAGCTAATTCCGGCCTGACCACCGGCGCTGATGCCGCTGAGGCTGAGTTTTACGCGGGCTGGATCGCACTGGCCAAGCTGAAAGACCCAGCCAAGGCAGAGATCCATTTCAAGGCTCTTGACCGAATAGGATCCTCGCCCATCACCCGGGCGCGGGCGCTTTATTGGCGGGGTCGGGCGGTCGAAGCTCAGGCCGGGCCGGACGCCTCCTCCGCCTTCTATGAAGCCGCCGCACGAAACAGCTCAACATTCTATGGCATTCTAGCAGCAGAGCGGCTGGGTCAAACCGAGTTAAACCTCGGGCGTGATCCCGTGATCCCACAGGCTGATCGAGCCCGCTTTGAGGGTCGCGAAACTGTCCGGGCCGCCAAAATCGCCATGGAAGCCGGCAATCGCGATCTATTCCGCATCCTCCTGCTCGCCTTGGATGACGTGCTGCCGTCCGCCGAGGAAGAGGCGCTGCTTGTCGATCTCGCCAGAAGCTATGGCGATCAGGATACGTCGATGAAGGTCGTGCGCACCGCCGCTCAACGTGGCTTCATTCTGCCGGAGCGAGGTTACCCACTTCGCACAACGCCAGAGTCGCCCAATAGCGCCGAGCCAGCACTTGTATTGGGGATCACCCGTCAGGAAAGCAGCTTTGATCCCCTGGCACGCTCTGGGGCCGGTGCGCGCGGCATGATGCAATTGCTCCCTGGGACAGCCGTTGGCGTCGCGCGAAAGATTGGCCTGGGATACTCGGTTAGCATGCTGGACGACCCGGACTACAATATGCGGCTGGGCTCAAGTTACCTGGGGGGCATGGTGGGTGGATTCTCCGGATCTTATGTCATGGCTATTGCGGGCTACAATGCTGGACCAGGTCGACCGGTCCAGTGGACAAGTTTCTGTGGCGATCCGCGCGGCGGCGGCACCGACCCCCTCGATTTCATCGAGTGCATTCCGTTTTCAGAGACTCGCAACTACGTCATGCGCGTGATGGAAAACATGGCGATCTATCGGGCTCGTCTAAATGGCGGCTCAGCCCCCTTGACCTTGGGTGCGGACCTCAAGCGAGGTGGCTACGTCTATGCTCCCGTGACGGCTCAAACCGCACCCCTGCCGATAGGCGGCAGCAACGCGCCTATACCGAATCCATAGCTCGCGGCATTTCAATCCGAGACCAAGCCGTGCATCAGGCCGTCGAGCGTTACGCGCAGCAGTTCTTCTCGAGGCGCCCACTCGAAGGCCGGTCGGGTGATCAGCAAAGCCACCATGCCGTGACAGGCCGCCCACAGCACCTGGGCCGCAGAATCGGCGTCGCCCGTCCGCAAACACCCATCGGCGGCGATCTCACGCACGACGCCTGAGAATATTTCGTAACAACCAGCCGAGATTTCAGCCAAGCTGTCGCCAAGCAGCTCCGACATCGGGTTAACCGACGAGAACACCAGCTGGTAGGCGTTAGGATGTTCCAAGCCCCAGCGCATATAGCTGTCCAGCATCTGGGAGACACGACTAACAGGATCCATCGGCTTTGCCGCGATTTCTGCGTTTCGGGTTAGCAGCTGCTTGATCGTGCGCTCAGAGATCTCGAGCAGGATGCAACCCTTGTCCGGGAAATGCATATAGAGCGCTGTCGAAGAAACCCCGACCTCATCAGCGATTTTGCGGATCGTCGCCCCGTCATAGCCCTGAGCCACAAAGATCCGCTCGGCGGCTTCCAGGATCTCAGCCCGCCGCAGATGACCATCGCCCTTAGGCTTGCGGGCTGATCGGATTGTTGTCGCGGTTGTCACTCAGAATCTCTCACAACTTCAAGACTTAGGAACGGACCCCGAATCCAACATAACAGCAAGCCCACAGCGTATTTTGTCCAGAGAATTCCATGACTAAGATCATGGGCGAGTTGTTCGGGTGTCGAGACCCTTGATCTCTCCTACAACCGGAGCGAAGTTGCCAGACCAAGCCAGCTTGGACAATTGAACGGGGAGACACGAAATGCCCGATGGCACCCAAGATCTTGCCCGCGCAGCCCGTGATCGCGCCTATTCCACGCCGCTGAAAGACTTCAACGTCGCCGATTTGAGCCACTTCACAACTGACACTCACTGGCCCTGGTTCGAGCGGCTGCGCCGCGAGGAGCCTGTCCACTACTGTGCAACCAGCGAATATGGTCCCTATTGGTCCGTGACCAAGTTCAACGACATTATCGCGGTCGATAGCAATCATGAGGTCTTCTCGTCGGCCTCGGAGAATGGCGGGATCATGATTGAGGACGGCTATGAGCCAAGCGCCAGCTCAAGTTTCATCGCGCTTGATCCACCCGATCACGACGAACAACGTCGGGTAGTCACACCGATGTTCTCAAGCCCGAGCATGCACAATCTCGAGCCCCTGATCCGGTCTCGCGCGGCGCAGATCCTCGACGAGCTGCCGATCAATGAGACCTTCGACTTCGTGGACAAGGTCTCTGTCGAACTGACCAGCCAGATGTTGGCGACCCTATTCGACTACCCATTTGACCAGAGGCGCAACCTACCGCGAATCTCCGACATGATCCTAGATCGCCCGCCGCCTGGCACCCCCGTGGCTGAGATTCAGGCGCGCAACGGCGCGCTGATGGGTTTGGCCATGCCATTCGTCGAGCTCTGGAACGCGCGTAAAGACGCCCCGCCACGAGACGACCTGATTTCGATGCTCGCCCATGATCCCGTGACTCGCAAGCAAGACGATCCCAACCACTATTTCGGCAATATCATCCTTCTCACCGTGGCGGGCAGCGACACCACTCGACACTCAATCTCCGGCGCGCTCATGGCCTTTCAGGAAGATCCGGAAGCCTATGATCGGCTGCGAGCAAATCCGGCCCTGCTCGACAGCGCGGTGCCGGAAATCATTCGCTATCAGAGCCCCGTCGCGCACATGCGTCGCACGGCGATGGCGGACTTCGAGCTCGGCGGTAAATCCATCAAGAAGGGCGACAGGGTCGTCATGTGGTACGTCTCGGGCAACCGCGACGATGAGGTAATCGAAAACCCAGATCAGTTCATCATCGACCGCGAAAGGCCGCGCCAGCATGTCGGGTTTGGCTTTGGCCTGCATCGCTGCGTCGGCAGTCGGCTGGCGGAAATGCAGTTGAAGGTAGTCTGGGAAGAGATCCTCAAGCGCTTCAAGCGCATTGAAGTTGTCGGTGAGCCCCGGCGTCTGAGGTCCAATTTCGTCAAAGGCTACGAGGCCATGCCGGTGCGGATTATCGGGTGATAGCGGCTGCTGACTTGTCGGCTGACGCATTTACCGGCTAATCCCAAGCTATGACACCCCGCCCGCCCAAGGTCGATCTTGCGCCCAGCATCATGCGCACCACGGGTTGGGCCGACTACGCCCTAGTCGATAGCGGCGACGGCAAGAAGCTTGAGCGCTACGGCCCCTATTCCGTGGTACGTCCCGAACCTCAGGCCCTCTGGTCTCCGAAGCTTTCGCCCGAAGTCTGGACCAAGGCAGACGCCGTATTTGACCCCAGCGATGAGGAAGACGCCGGGCGTTGGCGGTTCTCGGGCAAGCCTCGGGAAACTTGGCCAATGGCCTGGGGCGAGGTGACCTACAATGGCCGCTTCACCGCTTTTCGCCATCTAGCCTTCTTCCCGGAACAAGCGGCCAATTGGGAATGGCTGGACGCCCAGGTCAGAGCTTTCCAAGGTCAGCCCAAGGTCTTGAACCTGTTTGGCTACACCGGTGTCGCGAGTTTGGTTTGCGCCGCGGCTGGAGCGGCCGTCACCCACTTGGATGCCTCAAAGAAGGCCATAGGTTGGGCCCGGGAAAACGCCACACTCTCCAAGCTGGATGATCGACCAATCCGCTGGATCTGCGAGGATGCCCGGCGCTATGTCCAGCGCGAGGTCCGGCGCGGCAACCGCTATGACGGGATCATCTTGGACCCGCCGAAGTATGGACGTGGGCCGGATGGTGAGATTTGGAAGCTCTTCGAAAACCTGCCTGAGCTGGCGACCCTATGTGCTGAATTGCTGTCAGACGGCGCGGCATTCCTGCTGCTCAATGCCTATGCAGAGCGCATCTCCGGCGCGGCTCTGGCGGGACTACTGAGTGACAAGCTCAGCAGTCGTGGCGGCCAGATCTCCTGGGGTGAACTGGCCCTTACCCAAGAGGATGGTTCCCGCGAAGTCGGGATGAGCTTTTTTTCCCGGTGGACGGCTTGAGCGACCGGGCTGTCACCTCGCTCAGCAACCCCACGGTCAAGGCGATGCGGGCCCTGCACCTGCGCAAGCACCGTGACGAGACCGGCCAGTTTGTCGCGGAGGGCCTGAAGATCATTACCGAGGCCGTTGAGCTGGGCCATGCGCCGCATGTGCTGATGTACGGCGATGAGGCTATGGGTCATCCTCTGCTTCAGAAGGCCATCGCCGCAACGCGCACCCAGGGTGGCGAGGTGATCGCAGTGTCCCAGGACATCTTGGCTAAGGTGTCGCGGCGCGATAACCCCCAGGCTGTAGTTGGGGTCTTCGGTCAGACCTTCTTGCCGCTCACCAGTCTTGATCCCGCGACCGCCCAGGCCTTCGTGGCCCTGCACCGGGTCCGCGATCCCGGCAATCTGGGCACCATCGTGCGCACCGCCGACGCAGCGGGTTGCGGGGCGGTGATCCTAGTAGGCGAGTGTTGCGATCCCTATTCGGTGGAGGCGGTGCGTGCCACCATGGGCTCGATCTTTGCCGTGCCGATTATCCGCACAGGTGAGGCCGCGTTTGCCGCCTGGCGTCTTGGTTGGCCCGGCTCCGTGGTCGGCACCTTGCTGACCGCCACCGTCGAACATAGCCAAGCCACCTACGTCAAACCCACCTTGATCCTGATGGGCAATGAGCAACAAGGCTTGTCCCCAGACATGGCCGCCCTCTGCGACGTCAACGTCAAGATCCCCATGCGGGGTCGCGCCGATAGTTTGAACCTGTCGGTAGCCACCGGCGTGATGATCTACGCCGCAACGGCCTAAGTACCTCTGGGTTTGGCGCGAGCCGTTGGCGCAGCGAGCGCCGGGTCCTCAGGCCAAACATGTTTGGGATAGCGGCCACGCATGTCGGCCCGCACGTCCTTCCAGGAACCGCACCAGAACCCAGGCAGGTCACTCGTGGTCTGTAGCGGTTTGTGGCCTGGCGACAGTAGGGCGAAGGTCAGCGGGACTCGGCCGCCAGCTATGGTCGGGTGTTCTGACAGGCCGAACACCTCCTGCACGCGAACATCGACGCGAGGTCCAGACAGCGCCGCGTAGTCGATGGCGAAGCTGTTGCCGGTAGGCGCGGTCCAGCGGGCGGGCAGCAGGGCCTCAAGCGCCCGCTGCCGATCCCAGGGTATCAGGGTCTTGAGGGCCGCCTCTAAGGCATCGGATTTGATGGCGCGAAGGGACCTGACCCCGTTGAGCAAGGGTGATAGCCATTCGTCCAATCGATCGCTAAGGGCAGCGTCAGAGAGGTCGGGCCATTGGCCCTCCCCTAATTCGCGCAGGAACGCCACCTGACTGCGTAGAGCTTGGGCACCGATCCCCCAGGGCAAGACACCAACCCCTTGGGCGCGAACCCTGTCCGCCAACGCCGCAACGATTAGGGCCGGTTTGGGATTTTCATCGATCTGCTCGCGCAGGGTCAGGCGGCCCAGACGGCTGATCCGCACAACCCGCAGTCTGCCACCGCCACTCTCTTCGAGGCGCTGCTCAGTTTCGATCTGATCGACGAACAGGCTGGCCAGCACGGCCTCATCTAGTGGCGCGGCCAACAGGATGCGGTCTCGACGCTCTCCGCCGCCCAGTTCGGCGACCGACAGCCACTTTTCTCGGGCCAGGGCGTCGGTGGGCTCAAGATAAGCCCCGCGCCCGCTGACCAACTGAAACTCGCCCAGCGGTCCGCGCGCTTTGGCGATGCGTTCCGGGTAGGCCAGCGCCAGTAGCAGCCCATTCGCCAGAGGTGCCTCTATGCCGGGCCTTCCGGCGAGCCTTGTCCAGCGCTCGGCCAGGGCCCGCGCATCTCGGGCTCGCTGACTGCGATCTCGAGCGAAACCTTCGAGGCGATGGCGCAAGTCGGTGTCTCGACCACCGAGATTGTGTTCGCTGATAAGGGCCGCGATCTGCGCCGCCCGACCGGCCTGGCCTGTCTTGGCCGCCAAGATCACCATGTGAGCTAGACGCGGAGCCAGGGGAAATTCGGACAGGGCCGTGCCATGGGGCGTCAGCACACCCACCGAGGTGATTGCATCCAGCCGCCGCAACAGGGCGCGCGCCTCAGCGAAGGCGGCAGCAGGGGGCGGATCGAGGAAACCAAGCGCCGAGGCATCCTTGGCACCCCAACGCGCCAGGTTAAGCGCTAGACCCGACAGGTCGGCATCAAGGATTTCCGGATCGGCGAAGGCTGGCAGGGCGCGGGTTTGGGCTTCGTCCCACAGGCGGTAGGCCACGCCGGGCTCTGTACGCCCTGCCCGCCCCCGTCGCTGGTCGGCCGCGGCCCGGCTGACGCGCACGGTGGCAAGTCGGCTTAAGCCGCTCGCCGGGTCATAGCGCGACACGCGAGAGAGGCCGCAGTCGATGACGACGCGCACACCTTCAATAGTCAGACTGGTCTCGGCGATAGAGGTGGCCAGTACCACTTTGCGGATGCCCGCAGGCGCAGGAGAGATCGCGCGGTCCTGCTCGGCTGGGTCAAGGGCACCGTAAAGCGGCGTGATCCAGATGTTGGGGTCTCGGACGCGCTCGGCCAGCCGCTCAGCGGTCCGCCTAATCTCCCCCTGCCCCGGTAGAAAGACCAGCAGACTGCCCGCCTCTGCCGCCAAAGCGCGCTCGACGGCCCGGACAACCGCGTCCTCCACTCGTTGCCGGTCGTCGCGGCCCAGATAGTGGGTGGCGACAGGGTGGGCACGGCCCTGGCTCTCAATCACCGGGGCATCAGCCAGCAAACGCGCCACCGCCGCACCGTCTAGGGTGGCCGACATGACCAGGATGCGCAGGTCGGGACGCAGCATGGCCTGGGCATCGCGCGCCAGGGCAAGACCGAGGTCGGCATCCAAACTGCGCTCGTGAAACTCATCGAAGATCACCACGCCGATGCCGCCGAGCGTTGGATCATCTAGGATCATCCGGCAGAATACCCCCTCGGTCACCACCTCAATGCGGGTGGCCGCTGAGACCTTGGACTGCAAGCGCACCCTGTAACCTACCGTCTGCCCCACCGGTTCGCCCAAGGTCTTGGCCATACGTTCAGCCGCAGCGCGGGCCGCCAACCGGCGGGGCTCAAGAACGATGATCTTGCCGCCATTGAGCCAGAGGGCGTCGAGCAGGCGAAGCGGAACGAGGGTCGTCTTCCCGGCCCCAGGCGGTGCAACCAATACGGCGGCATTGCCGTGCGTGAGCGCGGTCAGAAGATCGGGCAGTATGTCTTCGACCGGAAGCATGGACCCGGGTCTAGAGCTTAGGGTGACGGGTGCCAAGGATTGCGAGCATCAGCTCGCCGCCGCGCAGTGGGGGAAATGTCACAAGATGCCAAAGGCAGCGCGTGACAATGGGGGTACGGGTCTGAAGGACAATGCGTTTCAGATACGCACCCCCATCGACCCTCCAGCCAAGAGGCTGTCGGCCCACTTCCCCCACTTCGTGGCTAGGGGATGCACACATCGTCGTTGGTAGTTTGGGTTTTGGTGACTTGCTTGTGATTCAGTCGCTGTGGGTTGGAATCTGGAGACCTTGCGATGATGGACGCGGTGTGGCGGCTTGGGACGTTCGGTGACGAGCGGCTGG